>JBIKZM010000050.1:0-7886 GCA_044354735.1 Crocinitomicaceae bacterium | reverse complement strand
GCTAAAGTTTTTTTATATTTGGCGTTCAATTGTAAAAATGAAAAAATAAAAACGATCATTATGGACAAAAAACAAAAAACCGCCGGGGGCTTTTCAGCAATTATCTCATTCTTGGCTATTGCACTTGCACTTATTGCAGGTATCTTGATTTACAAATACATTTTTGGTGACCCAGGAAACTTTGTGGACAGAAATCCAGAAGCAGAACCAGTAGAAGGAAACCTAATGGGTGTTATCTACAAAGGTGGTTTCATCGTACCAGGTTTGGTTGCCATCAACCTTATCGTATTGATTTTCACGATTGAGCGTTTGGTGACTTTGTTATTGGCCAACGGTAAAGGGAAAGCCAACGAATTCATCGAAAAAATCAAAGAATTAATGGCTGCCAAAGATTTCAGCGGCGCTATCGAAGCATGTGACGAACAACGCGGTTCTTTGGCCAATGTTGTCCGTGCAGGTTTGGTTAAATATCAAATGATGACCAAAGACGCACACATGGACAAAGAACAAAAATTAGAAGCTTTGAAAAAAGAATTAGAAGAAGCAACTTCTTTGGAATTGCCTATGCTTTCTAAAAACTTACCCGTTCTTTCTACAACTGCATCTATCTCAACCCTTATTGGTTTGATCGGTACGGTACTTGGTATGATCCGTTCATTTGCCGCGATGTCACAAGGTGCGCCAGATACAGCAGAACTTTCTACTGGTATCTCTGAGGCCCTTATCAACACCGCATTTGGTATTGCTGGTTCAACTATCGCGATCATCGCATTTAGCTTCTTCTCTACTAAAATCGACGCGATGACCTATGGTATCGACGAAGCAAGCTTTACGATCGTTCAAGATTTTGCTGCCAACAACTAATTGACTCATCATTAAGTAATCCCTCAAGCAATGCCAAAAATCAAAATGCCCAAAGGCACTCCTTCCATAGACATGACGCCTATGGTGGACTTGGCGTTCTTGCTTGTAACCTTCTTTATGTTGACGGCTTCTTTCAGAAATGCCGAACCCGTAACCGTAGAAACACCATCGAGTATCAGTGATAAAATCATCCCTGAAAACATCCTGATGGTGACCCTAGACAAAAACGGGCGCGTGTTCTTTAACCTTTCTGATGCCGAAGCCCGTAAAGAAATGCTCAATAGCATGCTCCAAAAATATAAGATTGGTCTTAGTGAGGAGAAAGTCGAAGAGTTTTCTTTTATGTCAACCTTTGGTTGTACTATGCAAGAACTTCCTGCATACATGAATGTCGAAGCCGCAAAACGTGCAAGTTTCCCCACCCAAGGGATTCCTACAGACTCTACTAAAAATGAACTTTTAGATTGGCTTACATTTGCAGCGACTGCTGCAGGCAACACCGGACGCACCGCTTTTGAAGAAGCGAAGCTCAAAGGTGGTGAGCCCAAAATGGAAGACTTCAAGCCCAAGTTTATTTTGCGTGTAGACTCCAAAACCTTGTACAAAGATGCGCAAGTAGTAATTGATGTATTCAGAGAATTGAATTTGAATAATTTGAATTTTGTAACCTCTGCGGAAGCAATTCCGGTTAACTAACAAACACACATGGCACAAATCGCAGAAAGCGGCGGTGGCGACCACGGCAAAGGCAAGAAAAGAGCAAAGAAAGGTTCAACGCACGTAGACATGACCCCAATGGTCGACCTCGCGTTCCTCCTACTCACGTTCTTCGTCTTGACCTCCACCTTTAGCAAGCCTAAGGTAATGCCGCTCAACTACCCCGCAAAAATCAAAGATAAAACGGACATAAATCCACCTAAAGCTAATAATGTAGTCACCTTTATTTTATCCGACGACAAAGCTTACTACTACCGTGGTGAATTCTACCCGAAATCAAGGCCAGGAGAGAACGGGCCTACAGAATTAACTGAAGCTAATTTCGGATCTGGAGAAAATAGTGTAAGAAAATTGTTAGCTTCTTGGAACGAATACGTTATAAAGAATAAGGTTGAACTTGATAAGAAGCTTGACAAGAAACAAATTGCAGATAGCACCTATGATAGAAAGCTCAATGCGCTAACGGTAGAAAGAGAGGCTGTTAAAGTCTTGATCAAAACCGACGACAAAGCACTCTGCAAAAGTTTTATTGATCTAGTTGACGAACTCAAGATTGCAAGCGTCGGGGTTATTGCCCCAACAGACTTGTCAGCCGGAGAGAAAGAATTGTTAAAAGCTAAAAACTAAGGTCATGACAGTCATTTATGTTATCGTCGCTCTTGTAACAGGTTTCTCCCTATTCGATTACTACGTCAATCGCAACTGGGAAGCCATTACTTCTGTAAGCCGCAATGAAGCCGTTTTTGCCGATCGCAACCGCGAATATGGTGCTTACGTGCTCCGCAGTGGCTACAACAAACGCATGACACTCATTTTGGGTGGTTTGGTTGCCTTATCAGCATTGGCGTTTGTTGCCTCTATTATCATTAAGAACCTTCCAAAAGAAGAAGTGCGCCAGCCTAAAGTAAGTGATAAAAACTTTACCATCGCACCTCCAAAAGATGACGTTCCTCCTCCTCCTCCTCCAACAACTCCTCCTCCACCTCCTATGTCACAAACTACGGCATTTATTGCGCCTGTAGCCGAAGACGACTACGTCGAGGAAGAATTGGTTTCACAAGCGGAGTTAGAGAACACCACTATCTCTACCGAAACCAATGAAGGAGATGACGTCTGGGGCTTGGCCGAAACACAAGAAGACGGCCCCGCACTAACCGACAACACACCAGTCTTTGAAGAAGTGGTAGATGTTGCCGAAGAAGACGCTGAATTCCCTGGTGGTTACGACAAAATGAATGCCTTTATCAACTCCACCATCAACTACCCAGATGAAGCCATCGAACTTGGCGTGAAAGGCCGTGTTGTTGTTCGCTTTGTAGTTGAAAAAGATGGCCGCATCTCCAATGCAAGCGTAGAGCGCCCAATTGTAGAGTGCCCTGCTTGCAACAAAGAAGCATTGGCCATTATCAACAAATTCCCACCTTGGACCCCCGCCAAAAACGCTGGTCGTCCGGTCCGCCTTTGGGTTCGTGTACCTATCATCTACGACACACAATAGCAAAAATCATTTAAATCCCCATCCCGATGGGGATTTTTTTTCCCATATAATCATGAATTATATACAACATTTTCTAGGTCTTCTGGTCGTAGTTTTGTGTTTTGGTTTTGCCATTGTGCTACTCACAACCGAAATCATCGAAATGGAACCCTGGCGCAAACAAGTCATGGTCGTCGTTTTTATGAGTTACGGCTTGTTCAGAGCGTGGCGCATTTATAAAGGTTTCAAGTCTCTTCAAAAATAAGCTCCCAATGAAATATTTCATTCTTTTACTCATCGGATTCCTCGTTAGCACTGCTTGTGACCACAACAATAATCCCTTCGTGTATCAAAAAGATGCGCACGGCCGCGGAAAGGCAGAGATTTTAGTTGAACAATCGTTTCAGCCGCTTTTCCAGACCTCAATCGAAACATTCATGAGTCAGTACCCCAGAGCGCGTGTAAGCGCGCAGTACCTCACTGAAAACGACATTATTGAAGCTTTTTATGCCAACAAGTCCAAAACGATTGTTATCACCAGAGATTTCAATGACAAAGAGAAGAAATATCTTCAGAGTAAAAATGTATCTTACCGCAGCGACAAAATTGCAACCGATGCCGTTGTCATTGTTATGCATCCGTCCATGACCGATACGCTTTTGAGTATAGCTCAAATCAGAAATTTACTCCGAGGCGACAAAACCAAACTTGCTTCCAATACTTTACCAAAGCAAATTGTATTTGATCAAAATGGCTCTGCCAACTTTAACTTCATGATCAATATGCTACAGATTGGTCAATTAGGCCAAAATGTGTCGGCGCTCAAATCAAATCAAGAAGTGATCAATTATGTCAAAACGCATCCTGGCACCATGGGCATCATTGGTCTCAACTGGATTTCAGACCAAGAAGATCCGACCTCAATGGCCTTCATGGATGGGCTCAGAATTGCATCTGTATATGATACAGACCCCCAAACGGCGTGCAAGCCCTATGCAGGTTTTATCTATACCAAAGAATATCCGCTCATCCGTGATATTTGGGTGATCAATAAGGGCCGTAGGTCTGGATTAAACACCGGCTTTGTCTTGTTCATGAAAAAAGATGACAAGGGTCAACTCATTATACAGAAGTCAGGCCTCGTGCCTGCCCTTACTCCGGTAAGGTTGGTTTTACAATAATTCAAAAAATAATAATAGGCACAATTTTTGTATCCCAAAAAACTAGGCTATTTTTGGCCTCAATTAAGTTAAAAAGAACAGACATGAAACGCATCTTACTCCTTAGCACGCTACTTATTTCTGGGCTCCATTATGCTCAGAGTCTTCAAGTTGCAAACGCAAAAACAGAAAACGAACGTTACCGCGACGCCATCAACGACTTTAAAAAACTTGTTGCTACCGACCCAATCAATGGTGAAAACTACTTCTATTTCGGCGACTGCTACTTTGAAATGGAAGAGCTCGATTCTGCAAAAATAATGTGGAAAAAAGGTTACGAAGTTGACAAACTTCGTGCGCTTCCGCTCGTTGGCCAAGGCCGCGTACTTTGGCTAGAAGGTAACGCTACCGGGGCAAAAGCAGAGTTTACCAAAGCACTTTTGTTGACCAAAAAAGACAAGCTCAAAAAAGCAGAAGTCATTCGTGGTATTGTTGAGATTTATGTTGAGGCCCCAACCAAAAACCTCGATGAAGCGCTGATTCTCATTGAAGAGGCTATTCTTAAAGATCCAACCAACGAAGACAACTACTTGCTCAAAGGAGATGCTTTGTACGCACGCAATTCTTCCGATGCATCTGAAGCCCTTAAAGCTTACAATCAGGTTTTGGTGATCAATCCAAAGTCTCCACGTGGTATCGTGCGTAAAGCACTTATTTATCAACGTGCGCGCAACGAAGCTGAAGCCAATAAAATGTACAACGAGGCCAAAGCTATTGACCCTACTTATGCGCCTGCGTACCGCCTAAACGCTGAGCTCTTCATGATGTTTGGCAAAAACGATAAAGCAATTGAGAACTGGCTCAAATACCTAGAGCTCAACAATAATATTGAGTCAAGATACCGCTACGTGAACGCGCTTTACGGTGCCTCACAATGGTGCGTGATGCTTCCACAACTCGACATCCTAGTAGCTAGCAATATGAATAACTTCTTTATTCAACGTTTTTATGCTTTTGCCTATGCAAATTGCGCTACAGATAGTCTCAATCTTGACAAAGCATTGAGTGCAAGCGACCGTTTCTTCACGATGGTGCCAACAGATAAAATCAATTACCAAGACCACAAGTTAAGAGGTACTCTTTATCAAAAGAAAGCACAAGATAGCTTGGCTATTCTAGCTTTTGAACAAGCGGCAAGCATGAACGATATCGCTTACAAAGAATTGACCAATGATCTCATAAAGTTGTACAACAAAAACAAAATGTACGAGAAACTGATTTTGGCTTATGAAGTGCGTCGTCAAAAAAATGGCAAACTTTTAGCGCAAGAAGAGTACGACTTAGGTAAAGCCTACTATTTTGGCCGCAACGATTACCAAGCAGCAGATAGTATTTTCCAAGTCGTTATCAAAAACGACTCTACGTATGTTCCTGCTCACATCTACCGCGGACGTTCCAACTACAAAATGGACACCAACAACGAAAAATGGATGGCTTTCCCGCACTACTTAAAAGTAACTGAAATCGTGAAGCCAGAAGACCGCAGCCAAGCTTCTAAAAAAGCGTTTGTCCTGGAGTCTTTGCGTTATGTAGCTGATTACTATTCAAAGTCTTCGAACAAAGACCTCGACAAAGCGAAGAAGTACTTTGAAGAAATCTTAGTAATTGAACCTACAGATGCCAATGCCAAAAAAGCACTCGGCATTAAAGATCCGGTGCCTGCGCCAACTACCACACCAAAACCAGCTGCACCCGTTCGCAACTAATAAAAAATTTCTTTAACAAAAATGGCGGCCCTGCGGGCCGCCATTTTTTTGTGTTCAGATTTTTAATTAGGCTTGTTGCAAATTCAAGTAACGGGCAACATATTTGCCGATGATATCAAACTCGAGATTCACGATTGTTCCTGCTTTGATTTGATTGAAGTTCGTGTGCTCATAAGTATATGGAATAATACATACAGAGAATTGTTCTTTTTGGGAATCCACAACCGTTAGGCTCGTGCCGTTTACCGTTATAGAACCTTTTTCTACAGTGACAAAGGAGTCGGGGTGTTCAAAGGTAAAACGCCAAGAACCATTTTCGTCTGAGACTTCAGTGCAAGTGCCTACGCAATCTACATGGCCCTGAACCATATGGCCGTCGAGCCTGCCGCCCAATTGCATGCAGCGTTCAATATTTACTTTTGTGCCAAGTTGCCAAGTTCCTAAATTCGTCTTGATGAGGGTCTCGTGAATGGCTGTGACCACATGCTGCTGTTCGTTTTGCGCAACAACCGTTAAGCAACAACCGTTGTGTGCTACACTTTGGTCAATTTTAAAACCCGACGATAAGCCAGCGGCAATGGTGAAGTGGATATTACCCGCTTCCTTATCGATGGCCACTACCTGACCAACTTCTTCGATGATTCCTGTAAACATGTTGCAAATTTACGCAAAGTTAGGCGCTCATGCACATATCTTGGAGCACGAGTTGGAGTGTGGTGTGGTTCATATAAGTATTGGCTGAAATTTGAAAAATAATATCAATGAAAACGCCAACAGCCAATTCTTTCTCAAATGAAGCCAACTGAAACCCAATGGCATCAATGCCCACTTGCGAACCCTCTTGTATCAATTTGAGTTTGAGGTGTGCGCCCTTGAGCACTTTGTACTCCAAGACCATACAATTTTTAGCCACAAAAACAGGATGCATATTGCCTGGGCCACAAGGTTCAAATGCCGCCAACATTTGAAGTATGCGCGCAAAGTGCAATTGTGGATTTGAGCCCAACTCCTTGAATTCAATTTGCGTATCGATATCGATTTGCCTCCTCAATTGTTGCTGCGAAAGCGCTGTGGCCACCGCACTTTCAAAAGCTGTTTTAAATGCAAGAAAATTTTCGGGTAATAGCGTTAAACCAGCTGCAAATTGATGCCCGCCGAATTGCACGAGATGAGTTTCGCATTCCTCGAGTAAGTTGTACAAATTTAAAGGTTGCATACAGCGCGCAGAACCTGTTAGTACACCGTTTGACTCCGTTAGAACTATTGTGGGTCTGTAATGCGTTTCGATGAGGCGAGAGGCCACTATGCCTACTACACCCTTGTGCCATTCAGGATGGAATACAATTGTGGAAAATTGAGTTGCAAAGTCGGGGTCAGCTTCTATTTGCGCCAAAGCCTGTGCGGTCATTTCTTGATCTAAGGCGCGACGGGTGGTGTTGTCGTTATTGATTTCTTGCGCGAGTGCAGTGATTTCTTCTTGTACACTACTGAGCATCCAGTCAACAGCGCGCTTACCAGATGCGATACGGCCAGCAGCATTGATGCGCGGTGCCAATATAAAAACAAGGTCGCGCAGCGATAAAGGCAACTTTTTAGCGGCAAGTGCCAGAATGGCTAAAAAAGCGGGTCTTGGCGCTGCGTTGAGCTGCGCCAAGCCTCTGGCGCAAAGTGTTCGGTTTTCATCGCGCAACTCGACGATATCGGCGCCAATAGAAAGCGCAACTAAATCTAGACTCTGGAAAAGTTGTTGCGCATCTAAATTGAGTTGTTGATAGAGCCCTTGTAGTAGCTTGAAAGCCACGCCACAGCCAGATAATTCTTTAAAGGGATAAGCACAGCTATTTTGCTTCGGATTGAGGATGAGCGCGTCTGGAAGCGTAATATCGGGTTGGTGGTGATCGC
>JBIKZM010000177.1:0-3927 GCA_044354735.1 Crocinitomicaceae bacterium | reverse complement strand
GCGAGACGTGGTGCTCTACGGTTTTGGTCGCATTGGCCGTTTGGCTGCACGCGAGCTCATCAAACAAGCCGGTAAAGGTCAGCAATTGCGTTTGCGCGCTATTGTTACGCGCGGTTCCTCTAATGAAGACATCATCAAAAGAGCGTCATTATTGCGCAACGACTCCGTTCACGGCGCCTTCAAAGGATCTGTCATCGAAGACCTCGCCAATAAATGCCTGATCATCAACGGCCAAATTGTGCACATGATTGACGCTTCAAACCCAGAAGACATCGACTACACTATCTACGGCATCCAAAACGCACTCGTCATTGACAACACAGGTGTATTCACCAATCGCGAAGCGCTTTCTCGCCACCTTCAAGCCAAGGGTGTTGGAAAAGTTTTGCTCACCGCGCCGGGTAAAGAAATCCCAAATGTAGTTTACGGTATCAATCAAGGTTCGCTAGATGTCGGAAATGAAAATATTTTCTCTGCAGCCTCTTGTACCACCAATGCCATTTCTCCTATTCTCAAAGTGGTCAATGACCATTTTGGAGTAGTCAAGGGCCATATCGAAACGGTTCATGCCTATACCAATGACCAAAACCTTTTGGACAACATGCACAAAAAACCCCGTCGTGGACGCTCAGCAGCGGTCAATATGGTCATTACTTCTACGGGTGCAGGTTCAGCGGTGACTAAAGTCATTCCAGAACTCAAAGACAAACTCACAGCCAACGCGGTGCGTGTACCCACACCAAATGGTTCTCTGGCTATCCTCAGCCTTGAACTCAACGCACATGTAAATCTTGAGCAAGTCAATGCTGCCATCAAAGACGCAGCCCTACACGGTGAATTGGTCAATCAAATCTACTATTCATTTGATCCTGAACTGGTATCATCTGACATCATTGGCAATACGTGTTGTAGTGTTTTTGACTCCAACGCCAGTATTGTTTCAGTCGATGGTAAAAATGTGGTGCTTTACGCCTGGTACGACAACGAATTTGGGTATACCAAACAAGTGATTCGCTTGGCCAAATACATCACGCAAGTGCGCAGAGCGATTTATTATTGATGCAAAAAAAAATCACCATAGCAATTGACGGTTACGCTGGTTGTGGCAAAAGCACTCTTGCCAAAGCCCTGGCCAAGGCCCTCAATTATACTTTTATAGACTCCGGCGCGATGTATCGCGCCGTTGCCTTTTATTGTTTACAGGAGGGGTTTATTTCCATAAATGAAGTGCTCGACGAAGTTCAGTTAATTCAACACCTCGACCAAATTTCGATACAATTGAGCTCAGATCAAAAGGTTTGGCTCAACAACCAAGACATTACGGAGGTGATTCGCGCACCAAAGGTTGCAGCAATTGTTTCTAGCGTAGCGGCAGTCAAAGAGGTGCGTGCCAAGTTAGTTGAACTGCAAAGACAAATGAGTGTAGATGGTGGTATCGTAATGGACGGCCGAGATATAGGCACTGTAGTATTCCCAAATGCAGCGCTCAAAATCTTTGTCACGGCATCAATTGAAGTCCGGACACAACGCCGCTTGGCAGAATTGAAAGCAAAAGGAGAAGTGATTGACGAACTTTCCGTTGCGCAAAATTTAATATCCCGAGACCATCAGGATAGCACTAGAGCGGAGAGCCCACTCAAGCAGGCTGCAGATGCGGTGGTGTTGGATACCTCCGCACTGAGTCGCGAAGAACAATTGGCTTGGGCGCTTGCGCGCGTGGCTTTACTCGTAACCGATTAAAGCAAATACAGAAAACGACGACAACCAGTGGTCGATGTCGTAGTTGCCTTTACCGATACTTTCTTGCGCGTAATCCCACATGCCATTCATGTTGTTGATCCACGCCGTTTTGGTGGCTTCGTCAAGTGTGCCGGCCGGAAGCGTTTTGAGCATGCCATTTAAACACCAAATGCGGTTGAGGTGGTAGCCATCCCAGTGAGACTCATAGCCGTCGTGCTTGTCAGTCTTTTTGATCTGCAAGTCTTTGCTCGCAGTTTGCGCAGCAAATAAACCCGGACTAAATTTCTTTAACCACACCAAGTAGTCTTCGGTATCATAAACTTTGCGCATGAGGTCTGTAACTAATAAAGAAGCTGACATGAAATCATATTCAAATGGCTCTGCACGCAAAGGTGCGTTGGTCATTTTACCAAAGTATCTTTTACTTGCTTTGAGGGCCACTTTAAGTAAATCTTCATCGCCGAAAGTACGGGCGTAGTCAATTGCAAAAGAGAGATTCAGTGAAGGTGCGTCGTGCGAGCCCGAAAGTTTCGCTTCTTTGACATCTTTCCAGATGACCTGCGCTGCAGCAGCACAAAGGCGGTGTAAAGGACCTAAGTTTTCCAGCCAACGCGCCGCGTCTGGATCATCCCAACGAGCGAGTTCATCGGCCACCTTCAAAAGCCAACCTTGACCGTAAGGAAATTCAAAAACGTAGCGTTCTTTGTTGGTTTCAAAGTATTCGTATTCTTTACGGATGTTTTCTTCACTGAAACTTTCATCTAGTTTGGCGCGTATTGCCGCAGCTTCTGGAATATCGGGATATGTTTTGAGAATTTTGACCAACGCCCAATGGTTATGGACAGCGCTATGCCAGTCATAGCAGCCATAAAAAGATGGCCAAATATCTGTAGGCGTTTGGGTATCACCGGGCTGGCGCAAGGCTTGGTAGTAGTAGTGAGGAGTTGGTTTGGAGGTGCAATCCAAAGAAAGTTTGGCAAAATACGATGCGCCTTCAGCCGAAAGCGTGTAGCGTCCGTCGGGAGCCGTAGTTACCAACTGAGCAAACAAAAAGCTTACGCTTAGAAAAGCGCCAAGAAAAGAAGTGAGTTTGAGCATTGGATGCGTGTAAAAAATGAAAAAAATTAAGATTTAAGCGGCTTTTTGAAGCCATTTTTGAAAATAGAAAGCGCTTCGGTCCCGATGCCAACGATGGAAACAATATTCAGTGGAAACTCAAGCAAAACGTGTGAGAAACTCAAGAAGAACAACAAACTAAGCCCCAATGAGTAATCGTAAGCATAGAACACAGAAGAGGCTATCCAAGTAACAATCACCAATACAAAACGCACCTTAGGTACTTTATGCCAACGAATGATTTCTGTTTTACTGAACCAATTGAGGTAGTGGTAGAGATACGCAAAGGCGATGAAGCGCATGAGCATAATGCCGACTTCAGAAAAATAAATGAGTCCGTCAGTTTCTTTTTTAGTGCGGGACTTCATGACCTTTTTAGGCAGCGGTTCAAAGCGGTATTCATTGATACTGTTGATGTAACGGCTAGAAGTGTCGAAAAAATACAAGAGGTGATCAAATTGAAACTGTGGCGCTAAATTGGCCATGTTGATTGGCATGGGCTTGACGACAAATGGGCGGTCTGCAATTTTAGACAAAGAATCGGTGTGGGCATTGAAAGCCGACGTATCGATGAGACCTTGGCGCAGGAAGTAACTTTTATTGCCTTCTTTGGTAATGATCTCGAGGTATTCTTTATTGGTGAGTTTTTGCTCCTCAATGAGGTCGAAATGATCGAGGATGAGGTAGTTGGTGTTGTAAAACCCATCGCCTTTTGCGTAGTAAGCGTCTTTGCCGTAATTGGATAAAAAAGCATTCTTGGTATCGACCGGCAGGCTAAAGACCAAAAGCAACGGAACAGCGATAAAGCCCACCATTTGCCACATACCCGAAACGCTGCGGGCTTTGAGTGAGCCATAAAGCATGAACAAGCCGGTAAATACGTAGACGTGAATGAGCGTTGGGATAAGAGCCGTGAGCGCAAAGATAACGGTGCTTTCGGAATTGTCTTGTGCGCGTTCAGGGCTGAGCCAACCTCTCACAAAAATATAGAGCACAAAAATGGCACCTAACTTGATCCATAAATTCTTGACAAGCGCAAAAAGGACAGCTGCAAAAAGTGCAAAAACCAAG
>JBIKZM010000173.1:0-3978 GCA_044354735.1 Crocinitomicaceae bacterium | reverse complement strand
TTCATTTCCACGAAGTAATCGTAGACATCTTTACTAAAACCAAAGTCTTTGGCGAAAGCCGCGTAGGAGAGCAAAATACCAACAATGAGCAAAACAAGATAATCCCATTTGCCCTTTGCAAAATATTGGCGGTCGTGGAGCCAACTGATTTCGGTAAGGTAGTGTAGCGGGCCTAGAAAGGCATAAGCCAATAGGAAAGTTTCGAACGGAAAGTAATAGGCCAACACTGCTGTGATGAGCATTAAGCCGATATTGAGATAGTTGATGCGGTCTTCTTTGAGCAAATTCATTCGCTGCTGTTTTTAGATACATACAAAAATAAGCAAAGCTTGTTCGTCAAAAAAATGATATTGCTCATTTATTTCAAGGATGTTTATTCGGCTTCAGGGTCTTCTATAAAAAGTGGAATTTGGTCCGGATTGTCGTCTTCTTTTTTAGAGAGATCCCACTCCATGCTGGCTGGTTCGGCATCTTCTTCGGCTTGTGCATCTTCGATTTCGGGCTCTTCTTCTTGCGGCCAAGGCTCTGGGCTTTCGTCTATGGTGTGCGTCAGGACGATTTCTTTGACCTTCATTTTGGTCATTTGATTGCCTTGTGCTTTCATGCCCTTGACCTCGATGAGATCCGCTAAATTGAAGACCTGATCAGGTAAGTTCTTGGTTTCTTTGAGCAGTTTATTGAAAACAATACGGGCCTCCGGGCGAAATGCGGTAGAAACTACATCTAGGTAAGAGCCTTGCGCTTCTGAAATATAACTCACGCGTTTGTCTTGGGTAACTTCACAAGTAAAGCGCTTGACAAAGTGCAATTCTTTTTCGGCATCGTAATAAACGGCAGAAATAGGACGGTCTTGGATCCATTTTTCAATATGGATCATGTCTTCGTCAAAATGCGTGGCAAGGTCAAAAGAACTCAGGCGGTATTCGCCGTTTTTGTAGAGTGTCAGGATGCGGTCTTCGCCTTTAAAAGAACCTAAAAACTTGCCTCGACCTTCGTCGTTCAGGCGCCCAACTACGGTGTCATGCCAAATTTTGCGGGCGGCAAGCGTAGAACCACCTACCTCTTTTTGGACAATTTTTTGAATAATTTCTTTGGTGACACGGTTACCGGCAGAGTTGCGCCCTTTGATGAGCAGTGCCCCGAGGTCGATGTCAAAACGCAGCCGTTTGAGGTGCGGACGCGGGCGTAGTAAGATACTCACGACTTCTCTTTCGCCGTTCGGATGCACGCTAAAATAGAGCATTTTGGTGCCTTTGGTGCCTTTGGTGAGGTCGTATTCGGTGTCTCGTGTTATTGAGTTGACGTAAAACCGCTTCATCATGGTGGGGCCGCCCGTTCCGTCTTGATAAAAAAGATGGTAGATGGTGCGCGTATCGCCTTTCTTCCAGACGTTGGCGTAAATGAGGCCCTTGCCAATGAATTTTTTGTCGGCAACTTTGGTGATCATGAGTTTGCCCGACGAGAAAAAGCAAATGACGTCGTCAATTTCGGAGCAATCAGAGACCGCTTCATTCTTTTTTAGCCCGTAACCAATAAAGCCTTCTTCGTAGTCCACATATAGTTTGCGGTTGGCAATAATGACCTTGCTGGCGGTGATGGTATCAAAGGTTTTGATTTCGGTTTTGCGCTCGCGACCTACTCCAAAACGTTTTTTGAGGTCTTTGAAATAATCGATGGCGTAGTCGACAAGATGCGCTAAATGCTGCTTCACCTGCTGCATCTCCTCCTCTATTTTGAGCAAAGCGTCGTCGGCTTTGTCGGCATCGAAGCGTGTAATGCGGATCATGGGAATCTGCGTCAGCTTGTGTAAATCTTCGTCTTGGATTTCGCGGAGGAGCTGCTTTTTGTAGGGTTTGAAACGCTCGTAGAGATACACATAAAGCGCTTCGCGATCGCTATAAAGCTTGAACTCGATGTACATTTCGTGGTTGATGAAAAGCTTTTCAAGGGTAGAAAAATGCCATTGGCGCTCGAGCTCATCTAGCTTGATTTCGAGTTCGAGTCTGAGTAAGGTAACGGTATGATCTGTATTGACTTTTAAGATTTCTGTAATGCCCATAAAACGCGGGCGCTCGCCATCGATGATAGACGAATTGGGAGAAACAGAAACCTCGCAATCGGTAAAGGCATAAAGTGCATCTATGGTGTTGTCTGGCGAAACGCCTGGGGCTAAATGCACAATGATTTCGGCTTCAGAAGAAGTGTTGTCTTCAATTTTTTTGATCTTGATCTTGGCTTTGTCGTTGGCTTTGATCACGGATTCTATCAAGGAAGTGGTGGTGGTTCCGTAAGGAATCTCGTTGATGATCAGCGTTTTGTTATCGACCTTTCTGATTTTGGCGCGGATGCGCACGCGCCCGCCGCGCAGGCCGTCGTTGTAGCCCGAGAAATCGGCCATGCCTCCGTTAGGGAAATCTGGTAGAATCTCGACTTTCTTGCCGCGCAGGTGATTGATTGATTGCTCGATGAGCTCAATAAAGTTGTGTGGTAAAAATTTACAGGCCATCCCGACGGCAATTCCTTCTGCGCCCTGAGCGAGTAGCAAAGGAAACTTCATAGGGAGTTGCTGCGGCTCTTTATTGCGACCGTCGTAAGAAGACAACCAGTTGGTTGTTTTGGGATTGAAGGCCACGTGCAAGGCAAATTTGCTCAAACGCGCTTCGATGTAACGGGCAGCCGCTGCGCCATCGCCCGTGAGGGTGTTGCCCCAGTTCCCTTGGCAGTCAATCATGAGGTCTTTTTGACCAATTTGCACCAATGCGTCGCCAATGGAAGCATCGCCGTGCGGGTGGTACTTCATGGTGTTGCCGATGATATTGGCCACCTTGTTGTAGCGGCCGTCTTCCATCTCGCGCATGGAGTGCAAGATGCGGCGCTGAACTGGCTTGAGGCCGTCGTAAAGGCTGGGTACCGCGCGTTCTAAGATGACATAACTAGCGTACTCTAGGAACCAATTTTGATACAAGCCATTGAGCGGGACAATTTTGTCGTCCACATATTGTTTTTCAAATGGATTATGCCCGCTTTCTTCTTGTGGCATTTGGTCTTCGATTTCGTCTTCTGCCATATTAAGATGCTAATTCGGTAGTTTGTGCTTCTTCTGAGTTATCGGCCGCCGGAGTTTCGGGGAGGTCTTTCTCGACGCGTAGGTTGTCGATGATGTAATCTTGCCTTTCCGGGGTGTTTTTACCCATAAAATAAGACAAGATAGAATCGATAGATGCGTCTTTGGTAAGGATAACAGGCTCTAATCGAATGTCTTCGCCGATAAAGTGAATGAATTCGTCTGGAGATATTTCACCCAAACCTTTAAAGCGCGTGATTTCGGGGTTTTTACCGAGTTCGGTCATTGCGGCGCGGCGCTCGTCTTCTGAGTAACAATAAATGGTTTTCTTTTTGTTGCGCACCCTAAAAAGTGGTGTTTGCAAGACATAAACGTGGTTGCGCTTGACTAAATCCGGGAAAAACTGCAAGAAAAAAGTAAGCAAGAGCATGCGGATGTGCATGCCGTCGACATCGGCATCGGTAGCAATGACAATGCGGTTGTAGCGCAGGTTGTCCATGTCTTCTTCGATGTCGAGCGCTGCTTGAATTAGGTTGAATTCTTCGTTTTCGTAAACCACTTTTTTAGTGAGGCCATAGCAATTGAGGGGCTTTCCACGCAGTGAGAAAACAGCTTGGGTATTCACATCTCTGGACTTCGTGATGGAGCCACTTGCAGAATCTCCTTCAGTGATAAAAAGTGTGGTGTCTTCTCGGCGTTGGTCTTTTAAATCCGTAAGGTGTGTGCGGCAGTCGCGCAGTTTTTTGTTGTGCAGACTGGCTTTTTTGGAGCGGTCTCGGGCTAACTTGCGAATGCCTGCTAAGTCTTTGCGTTCGCGTTCGGACTGCTTGATTTTCTTTTCGATGGTTTCGGCAACGTCTGGATTGCGGTGCAGGTAGTTATCGAGCTTATCTTTGAGAAAATCATTGATAAAG
>JBIKZM010000274.1:0-2620 GCA_044354735.1 Crocinitomicaceae bacterium | reverse complement strand
TCCTCGTCTTTGGCGCGCGTCATCATTGACAAAGGTTCTTTTACCACACAATCTTTGCAACGCAGCTCAGTAGAAAGCACCAAAACAGAAGTGAGTATGGCCCTGCGCTGCGCTTTTGAAAACATGGGTGTGACCGTAGAACAAAGCGGCGACTACCCCGGTTGGAAACCCAATGCGCAATCTCCAATTCTAGCCAAAATGCGCGCACTTTACACAGCGCTTTACGGAGAAGAACCAAAAGTAAAAGCGTGTCATGCGGGCTTAGAATGTGGCTTATTGAGTGAAAAACTGATTGGTGTTGACATGATCTCATTTGGCCCCAATATCCGTGCGGCCCATTCCCCTGACGAATGTGTACAAATTTCGTCGGTACAAAAATTCTGGTCTTACCTACTTGCAAGCCTCTCCCAAATACCTAAAGCGTAAGCAATACAACCTATGTCTCAAACACTCCATACAATAGAAGAAGCGATTTTCGAAATCCAACAAGGCAGAGTGGTCATTGTTGTCGATGACGAAGACCGCGAAAACGAAGGTGACTTTCTCACCGCTGCCAGAAACGCAACTCCTGAACTGATCAACTTTATGGCTACGCATGGGCGCGGCCTCATCTGCGCACCAATTAGCGAAGAGCGCTGTGACCAACTCGGCTTGGAACTCATGGTGCGCAACAATTCTGCCGCTTACGAAACCCCTTTCACCATCAGCGTAGACCTCGTTGGGCATGGCTGCACTACCGGCATCTCAGCAAGTGACCGCTCCAAAACTATTTTGGCCATGATCGATCCAAAGATCAAGCCAGAAGAACTCGGCAAGCCGGGGCATATCTTTCCATTGCGTGCGCGCAAGGGTGGTGTGCTGCGTCGGGCCGGACACACAGAAGCTGCCGTAGATTTATCGCGTTTGGCTGGGTTTGAAGAAGCCGGTGTGATCGTTGAAATTCTCAATGAAGACGGCACTATGGCGCGCCTTCCCCAACTTTTGGAAATCGCCAAGAAATTTGACCTCAAGATTGTCAGTATCGCAGACCTCATTAAGTACCGCATTTCACATGAATCTTTGATCGTGGAGCAAGTGCAAGTAGAGATGCCTACGGCCTACGGTGATTTTCAGTTGCGCGCCTTTAAAGACCAAAGTAACGACCAAGATCATTTGGTCCTGACCAAAGGTACCTGGACCGAAGATGAAGCAGTGTTGGTGCGCGTGCACTCTTCTTGTCTGACAGGCGATATTTTCGGCAGCTGTCGTTGCGATTGCGGCCCTCAGCTCCACAAAGCGATGGAACTTATCAATCAAGAAGGCAAGGGTGCTATTGTGTACATGAACCAAGAAGGTCGTGGTATTGGCTTGCTCAATAAACTCAAGGCCTACAAACTTCAAGAAGAAGGCTTAGATACCTATGAAGCCAACGAAAAACTTGGCTTTAAGCCAGACGAACGCGATTACGGTATTGGCGCTCAAATGCTTCGTGCCATCGGCATCCGCAAAATGAAGCTGATGTCCAACAATCCTAAAAAACGTTCGGGTCTTATCGGTTATGGACTAGAAATCATTGACAATATTCCACTTGAAATTGAGAGCAATATTCACAATGAGCGCTATTTGCAGACCAAACGAGATAAAGCAGGGCACAACATCAAACTCGACCACTAATGCTTGAGGCAAAAGGCATAGAGAAAAATTACGGCGAGTTAGCCATACTGAAAGGAATTGATCTTTCGGTGGCTAAAGCAGAAATTATTTCTATTGTAGGTTCGTCTGGCGCGGGCAAGACCACCTTGTTACAAATCTTAGGTACACTAGACAGCCCCACCCATGGCCAACTGCTCATCGAGGGTAAAAATCCATTTGCGCTCAATGAAAAAGCGCTTGCACACTTTCGCAATCAAAGATTGGGTTTTGTTTTTCAGTTTCACCAGCTACTGCCAGAATTCACCGCTCTAGAAAACATTGCGCTTCCTGCCATGATTGGTGGCAGCAATCAAACAGATGCTTTCAAAAAAGCACAGGTACTGCTCGACCGTTTTGGACTAACGAGCCGCGCACAACACAAACCAGACGCACTTTCAGGCGGCGAACAACAGCGTATTGCCGTGGCACGTGCACTTATTAATCAGCCCGCCTTGATTTTCGCAGACGAGCCTTCGGGCAACCTCGACACCGAAAACGCCACCGCATTGCACAACTTGTTTATCGCACTTCGTGAAGAAATGAAGCAGAGTTTTGTCATCGTGACGCACAACAACAGTTTTGCCCAAATGGCCGACCGCTGTTTAACGATGCAAGATGGACAATTCGTTTAAGAGCTCCAGCCTAGAGCTTAAAGAATTCCTTGATTTCAAAGCCCAACAATACGAAGCCGCACATTTTATTGAATCTGACCCCATTTCACTGGCGCACCGCTTTTCACAAAAAGAAGACATTGAAATTGTCGCTTTTTTAATGGCGACTATCGCGTGGGGCAATAGACAGAGCATCATCAAAAGTGGAGAAAGATTACTCGCTATTCTTGGGCCTTCTCCACATGAGTATGTGCTTCATTACCATGACGGTGGGTGTCCTCCCTTTATTCACCGCACTTATAACCAAGAGGACCTCAACGGCTTTCTTCTTGGTTTGC
>JBIKZM010000273.1:0-2621 GCA_044354735.1 Crocinitomicaceae bacterium | reverse complement strand
CCCGAAGAACCCCTTGTCTTGGGCATCTACGATTTTTTCAAGCAGGACCCACAACTCAAAAACGTAGGTCTCATTGGCCCAAGTAAAGAAGGCGCGCAGTTAGAAGGCAGCAAAGACTTTGCAAAGGCATTTATGACACGTCACCGCATCCCAACTGCCAAATACGGCACATTTAATGCCAATACGCTCACAGAAGGCTTGCGTTTTCTCGACGCCATGAAAGGCCCATATGTACTTAAAGCAGATGGTTTGGCAGCTGGCAAAGGGGTTTTGATCATAGAAGACCTCGAAGAAGCCAAGCGCGAACTTGAAGAAATGCTTGTAGGCGCCAAATTTGGCGAGGCGAGCGCTAAAGTAGTCATCGAACAATTTTTATCCGGTATGGAGCTCTCTGTTTTTGCCATTACCGACGGAGACTCATTCAAATTACTTCCAGAAGCCAAAGACTACAAAAGAATTGGCGAGGGCGATACCGGTCTCAATACCGGTGGCATGGGTGCCATTTCTCCTGTTCCATTTGCCGACGCTGCTTTTATGGACAAAGTACTCAACAGAGTAATCATTCCGACCATCAAAGGCCTCAAAGCTGAAAACATCACTTACAATGGTTTTGTGTTTTTTGGCCTGATCAGCGTCAAAGGTGATCCATATGTCATCGAATACAATTGCCGCATGGGCGACCCCGAAACAGAAGTTGTGATGCCGAGAATCAAAAGCGACATCCTCGATTTATTCGAAGGTGTAGCCACACACACACTATCGGAACGCGACATCCAATTCCACGATAAAAGCGCAGCCACCGTCATGATGGTGGCGGGTGGTTACCCCGGAGACTACCAAAAAGGCAAAACCATCTACGGACTCAACAGCATTACCGAAAGTTTGGTTTTTCATGCCGGCACTCTACCCGATGGCCCATCTGTTGTTTCCAATGGCGGCCGAGTTTTAGCCGTTACCTCTTACGGAAAAAACATTGCAGCAGCTCTCGAGCGCAGCTACGAATCTATTTCAAAAATTTCCTTTGACGACGCCTATTACCGAAAAGACATCGGTAAAGATGTCCTCGAAAAATAAAACCCATGGACTTCAATATTGTGCTGATCATCTGCTCACTGATTTGCTCGGCATTTTTTTCTGCAATGGAGTTGGCCTTTATTTCTGCCAATCGCTTGCGCATAGAAGTCCTCAAAAAGAACAATACCTTACAAGCCAAAATTCTGGCACTTTTTTACCGAAAGGAGAGCAACATGATTGCGCTCTTACTTCTTGGCAACAACGTTGCTTTGGTTGTTTACGGCATTGCCGCAGGCGCTAAGTTGAGCCCACTCTTACAGCAATTGGGCTTTGAAGATCAGGGTGTTTTGCTGATTTTACAAACCGTCTTATCCACCTTACTTGTCCTCATTACCGCTGAATTCTTGCCAAAAGCGCTCGTGCAACTCAACCCCAATAAAGCGCTGGATCTCGGTCTATTTGCACTGTTCGTTATGTACATTTTACTGTACTTGCCCACACAAATGATTGTGCTGATCAGCACCGGATTTCTGAAGCTCATGGGCGTGGAAAAAGAGCAGCAACGTGTTTTCTCGAAGGTAGATCTCGAGAATTATGTCGACGAACTCAGTGCGCAGCTCACCGACGAAGAAGAACTCGGCAACGACATGCTGCTGTTGCGCAATGCCTTGGACTTTTCTAAAGTGAAAGCCCGAGACTGCATGATTCCAAGACCCGAAATTATTGCCGTTGACATCCAAGACCCTATTGAAGAAGCAAAGACGCTCATGACTTCCAAAGGTTTATCCAAGCTGATCATTTACCGCGACGACATCGACAACATCATCGGATACATCCACTCCTTTGACCTCTTCAAAAAGCCGGCTTCGATCAAGCAAATTTTAAAACCCATCTCGTTTGTTCCAACGGTGATGAGCGGCAAAGAACTCCTCGAAAAATTCACGAATCAAGTGGGTAATTTTGCTGTAGTCACAGATGAATACGGCGGTACCGCAGGCATCATTACTTTAGAAGATGTGATCGAAGAAATATTTGGCGAAATTCAAGACGAACACGACAAAGAAGCGCTTACTGAAGCGCAAATTTCGCCAACCGAATTCCTATTTTCTGCCCGCATAGACATCGATTACCTCAATGAACAATACGGTTTTGATTTGCGTGAATCCGAATCTTACGACACGCTTGCCGGCCTCATTCTTGCCCAACTTGAAAGACTGCCTGCCGAAGGAGATGAAGTGAAAGTAGACAACTACAAACTGATTGTAGAAAAAATGAGTGAGCGCAAAATTGAAACGATCCGATTTTATCATGTCGAAGACTAAGCCTTTCCCGCTACTCAGTGATTACGATGCCATTATTTTTGACATGGATGGTGTGTTGATCGATTCAGAACCGCTATGGAAAATTGCCATGGAATTTGTTTTTGGCCAATACGGATCTACGCTCACCCACCAAGATTTCCAGAAAACTGTTGGGCTGCGCATAGATGAAGTCATTGCGTTTTGGAACGCCCACGAAAACTGGGGGCTCCAAGATCTTCAAATTGTAGAGGATCAAATCATCCACAAACTCATCTCACTCATTGAGCAAAATCCACAACCCTTGCC
>JBIKZM010000272.1:0-2622 GCA_044354735.1 Crocinitomicaceae bacterium | reverse complement strand
CGCCAGATACTTATGGGTATGTGGTCTATACCTATGACGTTAATGGCTTTCTGATTGAACTCGATACCGTTTACGGACAAAACAACACCACCTATTTGCACAGCGTTCCGTTCAACGGCGGCCCCTACACTTATACGGTTGCGGCTTTTGACTCTTGCTTCACCTCTAACAACCCGCCCTCTTTTCAAACTTCAGCCAAAGCCAACCTCCACACTTCTATTCAAGCGAGCTACCTCATTGATATGTGCCCACAACGCGTCAATTTGACTTGGAGCAAATATGGCGGTAATGCTGTGCTGTCCTATGAAATATGGAGTAAATACAACAACACCTGGACGCTTCTCCAAACAACAAATGATACAACTGGCAGCGTGAATCTCATCAAGAACGAAAGTTATTGTCTGTATGTCAAAGCCAATTTACAAAATGGCTTTTCAGCGTTTTCGAACCCCTTGTGTTTTGTGATGCCGCAACCCACACCGCCTGGTTTTCATTATTTCAGCGTAGCGAGTATCAATGAAAAAGACATCGCACTCAAGGCCAGAATTGATCAAAGCGTTGGTGTAACCAGCATGCTTTTCGAGCGAAAAGATACCAATGGGGTTTACCAGAGTATCGGAGAAGTACCGATTTTGAACAATACAGCTTATTTTCTCGACGAAGATGTAGACACCCAATGGGGGCCCTGGACCTACCGCAGTATTTATTTAGACAGCTGCCAAAACCCCGGTGCCTACGCCAATGAAAACACCACCATTTTTGTACAAGGCAGCGCAGATCAGTACAACATGATCAACACCCTGAGCTGGACGCCCTACACCTTATTCAACGCCGGTATTGCGGCCTACCACGCCTACCGAAATGCCTACGGAACCTGGGAAAGCATTCCATTTCAAGTTTTCCCTGATGGTACCTACACGCTCACCGACGACGTCTCGCTGTTGCGCAACAAAGGAGAGGTGTGTTATCAAATTATGGCCTTGGAAAACGTGAGTCAGACAAGTTTTGCAGACAGCAGCTACTCCAATATCTTTTGCTTGCAATACGAGCCCTTGATGTTCGTCCCGAATGCCTTTACTCCAGATGGCCTCAACCCGATCTTCTTACCTGTAGTGCAAAATGTAGACCCGGAGAAATACACCTTCAGTATCATTGATCGCTGGGGTAAAATCGTATTTGAAACCAATGATCCGGCCCAAGGTTGGGATGGCATTATCAGCAGTTCGGGCTTACCGGCTACCAACGATGTTTTTCAGTACCGCATTGAACTGATCATCAACAAAACCGATGCTATTGTCAAGCAAGGTTACGTCACCCTTATCCGATAGACTTGCAGCGCATTCTCATTATTCAAACGGCCTTTTTAGGTGATGTCATCCTCGCTTCTCCTGTTTGGGAAAACCTCCACCGGCAGTTCCCGAAGGCGCAAATCGATGTAGTGGTAAAAAAAGGCAACGAAAGTTTGCTTGCTGCACACCCGTTCTTGCGCCAAGTATTTGTTTTCGATAAAAGTCAAAAAGTAAAGAACCTCTGGAATTTGGGTAAAACCCTGCGTTCTGAGCAATACGACCTCGTTATCAATCTCCAAAGATTTGCGAGTTCCGGCATCCTCACTGTTTTAGCCAGGGGAAAAGAAAGCAGAGGTTTTGAAAAAAATCCGTTGTCGTTTTTGTACACCAAGCAATTCAAACACGAAATGAAGCCCAATTGGCATGAGGTAGACCGCAATTTACAGCTCATTTCAGATTTGGTGCCTGCGCCTATCCGGCGACCTCAGTTGTTTCCAAGTCAAGAAGATTTGAATTCAATTCAAATTTATCAAGAAGTTCCGTATTACTGTTTGGCACCAACGAGTGTTTGGTTTACCAAGCAAGCGCCACAAGAAATCTGGTTGGCATTGATAGATAAGTTGTCGACAACAAATACAATTATTTATCTTTTAGGAGCGCCGTCAGACCGCCCTTACCTCGATGAAATTGTACAAAATACAAGAAGCTCACAAGTCATCAATTTAGCTGGAAAACTAACGCTGTTGCAATCTGCAGCACTCATGGCAGGCGCACAACACAATTACGTCAATGACTCAGGCCCCTTGCATTTGGCATCGGCCACCAACGCACCCGTGAGCGCCTTTTTCTGTTCTACGGTTCCTGAATTTGGCTTCGGGCCGCTTTCTGATCAGTCTGGCATCATTGAAGTAAAAGACCTCGACTGCCGCCCCTGTGGCTTACACGGCCATCATAGTTGCCCGATGGGGCATTTTAGGTGTGGGAAAGCGCTAAAAATAAGCTGAAACTACTGATTTGAAGACTTGACGAAGCGAAGCACTTGCTCGCCCAAATGGAGAAAATAAAATCCTGTTGGTAAACCTGAGATATCAATCGCATCATTTTCTATTTTACTTTGTAGACAAATTTGTCCGAACCCATTGAAAATTAGAAATTCCTTAGATTCATTTTTTGACAAGCCGCTCACAAATAAAGTTGTGCTCACCGGATTGGGGTTTACAGAAATAGAAATTTGTTGATTTTGATTTATACTCCCCTCTGGGATGGATACACAATCAGTGGTATCTGAACCACAAGAATTAGTTGCTACAACATAGTAAAACGAAGCATCTGT
>JBIKZM010000188.1:0-3735 GCA_044354735.1 Crocinitomicaceae bacterium | reverse complement strand
TTTGCAAGTCATCAACCGAAAGATCTTGCGCAATGCCATGCAAGCAGAAGGATTCAGGCAACTGCCAACCGAATGGTGGCACTACAACGCGTGCAGCCGTGCAGAAGCCAAAATTAAATACAAAGTATTTTACACTGAAAACGATATTTTTACAACACCAACATCAAATTAAAGCGCATGAAATCAATTTTACTATCAGTTCTAGGCCTTATCTTGGGTGCAATCACCAACGGAATACTCGTTCAAATTGGCTCTAGCGTCATTGAAGCGCCTTTAGGACTTGATTTATCGACGGAAAAAGGTTTGGCTAAAGCCATGCCACTTATGGAATTCAAGCATTTTGTTTTTCCTTTCTTGGCGCATGCACTGGGTACTTTTGTCGGTGCGTTCTTCGTGAGTAAAATGCGCGTGAACCGCACTTTGATCAACGCTATGGCGATTGGTTTTGCTTTTCTTGCTGGTGGCGTTATGACGGTGCTCATGTTACCCGGAACCCCAGTGTGGTTTATCTTACTGGATTTAATTGTGGCTTATTTGCCGATGGCTTATTTGGGCTACAAACTCGGGCAGCGCTAGTTATTCAATGGGGCCCTGCTGAAAAATAAGCCGACCTGGGCGCGTGTAGGGGATGAAATACTTGAAATCGAGGCCAAAACCTGAGGCCGAGACTTCGCCGTAAGCAGTTTGTCTGAAATTCTCGAATTGATATTGTGACAACAATACAAATGCAGGTTGTAGCTGAACAAATGCGGTTGCACCTAAATAATAGACGCCATATTTTTTGTTGCGGTACTCAAAGCCAACACTAGCCCTGAAATCGAGCCCCACTTTTTTATTGATTTCTACCAAGCCCACCTGCCTGAACTCGTGTTTATCTGAAGGGTTGCTGTAGGTGGCCACACTCGAAGGTTTGTAGAGAATGGCGGCGCCAAGTGCGGCGTTTGCAAAAATGGAGCGGCTGAGTTGGATGCCGATATTGCCTTGGATTGGGATTTCGAACTGTACAAAACGCAGGCGCTGCGTAACGCTTAGGGCGCTGTCGGTGCGGGTGCTGTTGATGCTGAAATTGCGTTGGTTGTAGTAGAGACCTGTTTCTAAGGAAATGAGGTCGGAGAGGCCGTAGCGCAAAACGCCGCCAAAGGTATAGCCGTCTGCAGGAGTGAGCTGGGTTTGGAGTACGCTGTCTGCAAATTTTTGAAGCCCAGACTGCATTTGTTGCATGGGTGCAATGTGCCGATAGTGAAATCCAAAATAATTGGGCTTGCCCAGCTGGTTATAGGCCTGAGACCAACTCAGTAGAGGGGCAACAATAAAAAGTAAGAGCGAAAGACGCATACGCAAAGAAACGAAAATTTGACCGAAAGGGGGAGTTTATTCGGTGATCCAGGTGCAATTGTACTCGAGCGGGCGGCGGTGTTGGTTGTCGGGCCATTCGATAGCTGGGTAACCTATATAGAACAAGCCCAGGCATTTGTCTTTATCAGTTAAACCAAGAAATGTGTTCATGTGTTGGGTGTAAATGAGCTTGGGTGTGGCCCAAAAGCCTCCCAGACCATACGCCGTGCAACTCAAATGCAAGTTTTGGATGGCGCAAGCCACCGCTTCAATTTCTTCTATTTCTGGTATTTTCTCACTTTCTTGGCGCTTCATACAAACCGCAACAACGGCAGAAGCGAGTAGGGGGCGGCGCAGCATTTTAGCGAGTTTGGCGTCGTCTTGTTGCTCTTTAGGTGTTAATTTGAGGTATGTTTCGCCAAGAAAACTACTTAACTTTTGGCACCCATTGTCCATGAACACCTGAAAGCGCCACGGTTGGGTATTGCCATGTGTTGGCGCCCATTGTGCGTTGTTGAGCAACAATTCAATTTGCTCTTTATGGACCTTTCTGTCCGAGAATTGCTCGGGGTAGATGGTGCGTCGAGAGCGGATGAGTTCGTTGATTTCAGAAAGGTTGAAGCGCATATGAAGTGTTTAGTTGCAAATTTAGAATTTACTACTTTAGGAGCATGAAACATTGGTGGCATATTTTACTTTTTTAGGTCTAAATTCAGGTAAAACTGATTTGTATTACCCATAAATTATCGAAACTTGCAGAAATTGTATTTTTCGATAATACAAATGATGAGGCTTTAAATACAATTGAAATTTATTCATCAGAAAAAAAGCCCCAACTTTCATTGGGGCTTTTGTTAAGATGAGCGTATAATCTTATAATTTGTCAGCTTTCTTTTTAGATTTTTCCCAAGAATTATCTAATTCATAGGCTTTCATATACATTGCTTTGGCTTTTGTTTTGTCTCCAGCCTGTACATAGTAATCTCCAATAGAATCGTAAGCGTTTGGAGTGGTTGGATACACTCTTAGGTAAATCTCAAAGTGCGTTTTGGCTTTGTCCATTTGACCGTCTGCCATATATTTATAACCTAACATGTTGTTTACCGCACCGTTTTCAGGGAAGTGGTCCCAAGAGGGTTGTAATATTTGAATGGCTTTCTTCGGATCTTTCTCTCCATATGCTAAAGCTACACGAATGTATAGATCGTCACCAGCATAAATAAGCGCTTGCTCCAAATGATACCTAGACACATTTTCGTCACGGGTGTTGATAGACAAAATCACATGTTTTTCAGCAGGACTTGCATTATCGAGTTTGGAGAGCGCCATTTGGTGGCATTCGTTTAATTTTGCTTGGTTATTGGTCATTTGATAATAAAAAAGTTGACCTAAATGTGCAACCGCTAGATTTGGTTCTAATGCAACTAAAGAATCAGACATTTTTAAAGCGCGGTCAATATTGAGATTCAATAATTCTTCTCGCATGTCAAAATAGGCGGTTTCATTGGATTGATTAGCAGTAGAGGGCCAAAGAAATTGCGATGCCACTTCTGTGTTTTCAGCACCCATAAAACGGATGTATTTGAGTTGTTGACCTTCTTTTGTAACAACACATGAGAAGTTGCGATAGGTAGTATTTGCTCCGGCAATGTACCATTTCATAGTCCCCATTACATTGGCGTATGCGCCCATCAAAAGGATATCATGAATTTCAACCGTAATGGAATCTTCATAGAATTTACTACCATCCTTTGATTTGGGTTTGATATAAGCTATTGGTTTGTTCTTCCATACCGGATTAAACCAATAAACGAGTTGATCACTGAGTGAATTATAATAAGCTTCGACAGCAGCCTCGGTTCCGACCTGACTTGTTGCGCTTTTGTTAATGAAGGTCCTAACTTCGTTTTCCGTAATGGCCCTGTTTTGCCCCAATGCGACAAAATTGAAAGCGACAAGTAATACTGTAAAAATGTTCTTTTTCATAATTTGTAAATTTAAGTTAGTTGGTCAATGTACGATAAATCGATTGACTTCGTCCTATTTAAAAAAAGCAACTTTTTTATCATACAAATGGGGCTTGGGTTCAATTGGATAAAACCAGTGGTACTAATTTCATCTTGAGTAAGTCATGGTGTGGTGTTTCTGAGTATGCATATACATTTAGTGTAGTGGATGGAAAAGTGCGTTGGGGCTGGAATAACAACGGGAATTGCAATTTTACGTCAATGGTTGAAACGACCAATGTCATCTACAATCCTGGAGATTGTCATCATCTTGCAGTTACCCATACGAGTTCAATGGTAAAAATTTATGTAGATGGAGTCGAGGTTCCGACAGCACTTATGTTAGGGAATTATTCGGATATCGCACCAAGTACTGAACCATTTAGAGTTGGGA
>JBIKZM010000162.1:0-4182 GCA_044354735.1 Crocinitomicaceae bacterium | reverse complement strand
AATTAAAGATTTGGAACAACATAAGAACGCCACAACAAGTGTCTTTTTCCATGAATAATGCATTGATCGGAAATGAGGCAAATTTGGTTTTGTATTTTGATTTTGAAAATTTAATTGCCGGTTCATTTATAACGATACCCAACAAAGCGAGCTCAACAGGAGCAACTCTGGATGGTCAAAGTAGTGTGACCTCTCCACTTATTGAGCCTTCCTGTGCAGTCCTCAATAATCTAAACGTTTCAGAAAATACGCCTGCATCGGCCAAAATTGCTCAAGTTTTCCCTAATCCGACGAATGGCATATTAACGATAAAACTCAATGACCCAAATTCAAACGTGGTATTCTCCATTTATGATGTTCAAGGCAACCTGGTCATTGAAGAACGCAGCGCCGCAGCAATTACTGATCTGGATATTTCATCGTTTGCCAATGGTGTTTATTACCTGAATATCGGTACGCAAGTAGTTAAAGTTGTGAAGCAATAAGCATTTTGTTTGCTCTAGAAATGATGGTTTGTATGGATTGAACGAAGAAAACAATTTATAAGTAAGTCTTTGGATTATTCTATTTTGGTTATCTCAAAATTCATTAGTTTTATGAGTTAAATTCATTTACCATGACTAAGTTTTCTGCATTTCTTTTGATTTTTTTATTGGCACAGAGTCTGACAGCACAGACTTTAAGAAATTTCAAAACAAAAAATGAGGTAAATCAAATAGAGCGAACTTACATGCTTGATCTACTTAGAGCAGAGGTAAGGGCAATGATCAATCAAGAAGTTGTTTTTGTCGTAGATCATTTTATGGTTTCTGGAAATTATGCCTGGATGCAAGGCTCAGTTCAGCGTAAAGATGGTGCCAAGCCAAGAATGCCATCTGATGGATACGATTGTTGTCATGTTGAGGCGCTTTTTAAAAAAGTCAATGGCAAATGGGTACTCAAAGAAGAAGGTGCATTTAGTACTGACGTTTGGTATCAATGTTTGCAAGATAGGTACAGAGATGTAGACATGCGTATATTTCCTGAAATAATGAGGCCATATATTAAATGTGACAATTAATGCAGTTTTTACTTATTGCATATTTGTTCGCAGCGGCACTTAACAAAGAGGAATTCTTTTTATCGGCGTATCGTGGCGTTATCACCAAAATAGAACAAAATAAAGTATCGTTCTCCTCTGGTCATTCGATGGTCTTTGACGACGGAATCTCAAAAAATAAACAAGAACTCCTAGATAAGCCTGATTTAGAAGATCAGTTGCACTATAAGTACAACCAAGGACTTTCTTCTGCAAATACAGATGCGGGAAGGATTCGTAATGAAGCATTTTTTAAAGAAATTTACGGCAAAACGCAGGCTGAGGTGTCTAAAAATTTAAAAAGCTTGCAATGGTGTCCGAAATTGGCGAATCAAACAATTCAGTTTAATGTAAAAAATGGAGCATACGCTGCCCTGATGCGCGTTTCCAATGAATTAGACAAACATCCAGAATGGAAAAAATACTTAACGAATGTTGGGGGAACCTTCAATTGGAGAAACATCAGCGGAACCAATCGTTTAAGTGCTCATTCTTTTGGAATAACTATCGATATCAATACAAAATACAGCAATTATTGGCAATGGGATTGTGGTTGTAAAAATGAAGGTGCTACTTTGAACTACCGAAATCAAATCCCTCTAGCTTTGGTAGCTATTTTTGAAGAGAATGGATTTATATGGGGTGGGCGATGGTTGCATTATGATACAATGCATTTTGAATATCGCCCTGAGTTTTTCGTTGAGTAAGTTGCTATTTCGTTGATTTGATTGTAGCAATACAGATTTCAGATCCTCTCGTATTTGTTCAATCCAAGCATAGAAACCCCAGCCTTGCTTCGCAAGACTGCGTTTTTTGTTTTTATTTGTTTACACCAATAAATTGGTGACACAATACAAAACAAAAAACCCTGATGTAAACATCAGGGTTTCTTTTTGTGACCTCGTCAGGATTCAAACCTGAAACCTTCAGAGCCGTAATCTAATGCTCTATTCAGTTGAGCTACGAGGCCAATTTCGTTTGCAAAGATAAGAACTTTTTTGTAAATTTAATGTTATAAATAAAAAAAAAGCGCTTGAAAAAACTACTTATTGTCCTTTCTGTTATTGGACTTTTATTCATTTTACTACTCTCCATTATGCGCTCATCAATTGAAACTCCTGAATATGAAGTGCTTCGTGTACTGACAAAAAAGGCAGAGATCCGGCGCTATCCGAGTTTGGTTTTGGCACAAACAGATCTAGATTCAAATGCATACAGTGAAAACAGTAGTTTGGGCTTCAGAAGGGTGGCTGGTTATATCTTTGGCGGCAATGAGAAAGGTGAGAAAATTGCCATGACTTCTCCTGTTGTGATGGAGATGGGCGCCAAAACCCAAGTGGCTTTTGTGATGCCCAAGCAATACAACATGGAGGCTTTGCCGAATCCGAATAGCCAAAATGTGAAGATTGCCAAACAAGCAGCGCGTACGCTCGCCGTATTGCGTTTTGGTGGTTATACCAATGATGTCAAAATTGAGGAGAAAGCGCAGGAATTGAGAACGCTTTTAAGCAAAGAAGGTATTGCGCATCAAGATAAATTAATTTATATGGGCTACAATGCACCTTGGGATTTTATTGGCCGACGCAATGAGGTGGCTTTTGAAATTGAGTAGCTTGTGTTTTCTCGTTATTTTAGCACAAACTTGCTGAAATGAACCATCCTTATCAACTCCATACTTTTGAGCAGTACAAAGCCGCGTATCAATACAGTATACAAGACCCTGAAGCTTTTTGGGCAGCGATAGCCGAAAATTTTACGTGGCAAAAGAAATGGGATAAAGTCCTGGACTGGAATTTCAAGGAACCGCGCATAGAGTGGTTCAAAGGGGGTCAACTCAATATCACTGAAAACTGTCTGGATCGCCATTTGGCTGCGCGCGGCAACGAGCCCGCTATCATTTGGGAGTCCAATGACCCAGAAGAGCAGCACCGCGTGCTCACCTACAACGAATTGCATTTCAAAGTACAGCAATTTGCCAATGTGCTCTTGAATAATGGCGTTCAAAAAGGCGACCGCGTTTGTATTTACATGGGTATGGTTCCTGAATTAGCCATTGCCACGCTTGCTTGCGCGCGTATAGGCGCCATTCACTCGGTCATTTTTGGTGGTTTTTCAGCACAAGCCATTGCCGATAGACTAGACGACGCAGGTGCCGAATTTATTGTGACCTGCGACGGCGCTTTTCGCGGCGCTAAAGATATTCCGCTCAAAAGCGTTATTGACGATGCGTTGATCGGCAATAATACCATCAAGCGTGTCATTGTTTGTCTGCGCACGCGCACACCTGTTTCGATGTTAAAAGACCGAGATATTTGGTGGGAAGCCGAAATCAAAAAAGTAGAAACCATGGGCAACCCCGAGGTGGCGCCAGTGCCGATGGATGCCGAAGACATTTTATTCATACTTTACACCTCGGGCTCAACAGGTAAGCCAAAAGGCGTGGTGCACACCACCGCAGGCTACATGGTCTGGACCAACTACACGTTTGTCAACGTTTTTCAATACCAACCCGGGCAGGTGCATTTTTGCACGGCAGACATCGGCTGGATCACCGGCCACAGCTATATCATTTATGGGCCGCTCAGTGCTGGCGCCACCACACTGATGTTTGAAGGCGTGCCCACTTGGCCCGATGCAGGTAGGTTTTGGGAAATCGTAGAAAAGTTCCAAGTAGATATTTTATATACAGCGCCAACGGCCATTCGCAGTCTCATGCCTTTTGGCTTAGATCCGATCAAAGGCAAAGACCTCAGTTCTTTAAAAGTGTTGGGTTCTGTAGGAGAGCCGATCAACGAAGAAGCATGGCATTGGTATAACGAGCACATTGGTCACAAACGCTGCCCAATTGTCGATACTTGGTGGCAAACCGAAACGGGAGGTGTCATGATCTCTAATTTAGCTGGGGTTACGCCAGCAAAACCTACTTATGCCACACTTCCTTTGCCTGGTATTCAGCCTTGCTTGGTTGATGAAAACGGTCAAGAAATAGAAGGCAATGGCGTCAATGGCAATTTGTGTATCAAGTTTCCTTGGCCCGGCATCATCAGAAGCACGTACAACGACCACGAACGCTGTAGGCAAACGTATTTTTCTACGTATGAAAA
>JBIKZM010000049.1:0-7947 GCA_044354735.1 Crocinitomicaceae bacterium | reverse complement strand
ATCGGGGTGTACGGCAGCTTGCTCCCAATATTTATTGGTATTGGACGTATAGCAGTAAATCGATTTTTTGAAAAATGGAAAAAATTGTGCCTTTGGATACTGCTTTAATATTGCTTTTCTGCTCGGCAAACCTGGATTGAGCCATATACCCACAGCTGCTCCTTTTCTGAGGATTTCAGCTAAACTCTTGAAAACACTGCCAGTGCCTTGCTCTTTGCTAAATAAATAGGCCAAACCTGCGTCATTGTAAATGCGCGCCTCAAAACTTTGCCCAGCTGGTGCTATCCATTGATCGCCGTATAGGTTTCCACTGAGCAGGATTGGAAGTTGGTTGGAATGGTTATTTTGTTGGACTTCCTTTTTGTTTTGGTTGTAATTGGCCTCTATCTGATCAAGCAACTGTTGGGCTTCGTCGAACTGACCACATAAAGCCCCAAATAAGAGTACCCATTCTGCCCTGGCCAGTGGCGTTTTTTCGCGCCATTCAAAATTGGCAATACTGAGCATGTTGGAAGGAAGTCTTTTGAGTTGTTGACTCTCATTACCAAAACCACTGTAAACCACCACTTGCGCCTTTTTTTGGAGCAATTTCTCAGCTGAAAAACCCAATTCTGTATTTAAATCTGCGATACGTTTGAGTTGCAGTAGTCTTTTGACGCGTGGGTCGAAGAGGTATTTAGCATTGGAAATCGCACAAATTCTTTCTTGCTGACCTAGCGCCGCAAGCATGCCCACGTGTGTGGCACTGAGTACCGCTATGCGTGCATAGGGTTTTTGGATTTTAAAAACATGCAGCTTGCGTTGTTGATCCGGATCGAGGATTTCGACTTTGTAACCTTTTTGGCTTTTAAAAATGCGCAGGTACTGGCTATGCTGGCATAAATTTTCCTTTTTTGAAAGCGCGTTTGTTTTTTGGTCCGAACAGCCGAGTAAAAAAAAGAAAAAGATGAGACCAAAAAAATTAATAAGACTCCGAAACATTTGGAAAGTCGCCGGATTGGACATCTGCTTTGTAGTCTTGGAAGGCTTGCAGCATGTGTGCATGAAGGTTATTGTATTTGCGCAAGAAACGCGGATTGAATTCGTTGTTGATGCCGAGCATGTCGTGGATAACGAGTACTTGGCCGTCTACACCGGCTCCGGCACCAATACCGATGACGGGTATTTGCACCATTTGTGCAACACGCGCAGCGAGTTCAGCAGGTATTTTTTCGAGAACAATAGCAAAACACCCTACTTCTTCTAGGGCTTTGGCATCGGCAATCAAGCGAGCAGCCTCTTGCTCTTCTTTGGCTCTGACTACATAGGTACCGAACTTATAAATAGATTGTGGCGTCAGGCCGAGGTGCCCCATGACGGGGATTCCGGCGGTGAGGATGCGGCTGATAGAGTCGAGGATTTCTTGGCCACCTTCCAATTTGACGGCGTGCCCACCCGATTCTTTCATGATTTTGATGGCACTCGACAACGCTTCTTTGGAGTTGCCTTGGTAAGACCCAAAAGGCATGTCCACCACAACCAACGAGCGCTGAACGGCACGCACCACACTTGAGGCATGGTAAATCATTTGATCTAAGGTAATGGGGAGTGTGGTTTCATGGCCAGCCATCACGTTTGAGGCGGAATCACCTACAAGTATGACATCTATGCCGGCTTCATCTACAATGCGCGCCATAGAGTAGTCATAGGCGGTGAGCATAGAGATTTTTTGACCATTTAGCTTCATTTCTTGAAGTGTGTGGGTCGTTATTTTTTTGGGTGCGGCGGCGTGTACAGACATAGTTTAGTTATTTTGCAAATAAGCATTGACGTTCTGTTCAATGCGGGCAACAATATTTTGGGTAGCTGCCTTTTCAAAATCAAGGCCGGTAATGCGTTCGTAAAGTTCGATATAGCGCTCAGAGATGACTTGTACGAAGTTGTCGGGCATAAATGGCATCTCTTGACCGTCTAGGCCTTGAAAGCCATTTTCAATGAGCCACTGACGTACAAACTCCTTGGAAAGTTGCTTTTGTGCTTCGCCATTGGCTTGGCGGGCTTCGTAGCCATCGGCGTAGAAATAACGCGAAGAATCTGGGGTATGGATTTCGTCGATGAGCGTAACCACGCCGTTGTGCAGGCCAAATTCGTATTTGGTATCAACCAAAATGAGGCCGCGCTCAGCAGCCATTTCGGTTCCTCTTTGAAACAAGGCATGGGTGTATTGCTCCATTTGGGCATAGATTGCTGGATCAACTAAAGCTCTTGCTAAGATGTCTTCTCTAGAGATGTCTTCGTCGTGGCCTTCTTCGGCCTTGGTAGCAGGCGTAATGATTGGCGCTGGCAAGCGGTCGTTTTCAATGAGGCCTTCAGGTAGAGCAACACCGCAAAGCATGCGCTTACCCGCTTTGTATTCACGGGCTGCGTGGCCAGCTAAATAACCGCGGATCACCATTTCAATGCGGATGGGTTCACAAGCTAAGCCGATGGCTACCGCTGGGTCTGGTGTGGCAAGCAACCAGTTTGGAACGATATCTTTTGTGGCTTCCAGGAACATGGTAGCTACTTGATTGAGCACCTGTCCTTTGAAGGGAATGCCTTTGGGGAGAATGTGGTCAAATGCAGAAATTCTGTCCGAGGCAACCATTACAAGTAAATCGTTCTCTAGCGTATAGACATCTCTAACCTTGCCATTGTATACTTTGGTTTGACCTAGAAAATGGAATGAATTGCTGGTAAGCGCTTGCATAAAAATGATTTGAATTTAAGATTTCTGTTGTTTGTTTTTTTCTTGCGCGTCGATTCTGGCTTGCTTGTCTAGTTTTTCTTGGTGCTCAGCCACATCAAAAGCCTCGATAATTTGCTTGATCAAACGGTGGCGAATGACGTCTGACTGGCCCAAACGGACGATTTTGATTTCGCTGATATCTTGCAGTACATCGAGTGCATAAGACAAACCCGAACGCTGACGCGAAGGTAAATCGACCTGAGTCATATCGCCGGTAATGACAAATTTAGCGGTCATGCCCATGCGGGTCAGGAACATTTTCATTTGCATTTGGGTGGTATTTTGTGCTTCGTCGAGGATCACAAATGCTTTGTCGAGGGTACGGCCGCGCATAAAAGCGAGTGGTGCAATTTCGATGACGCCAAATTCAATCATGTCGGCGAGCTTCTCAGCGGGTATCATGTCGCGAAGGGCGTCGTAGAGTGGCATCAGGTAGGGATCTAATTTTTCTTTGAGGTCGCCGGGCAAAAAACCGAGGTTCTCGCCTGCCTCAACAGCCGGGCGCGTCAAAATGATGCGCTTGACTTCCTTGGCTTTTAAAGCCCTGACCGCCATTGCCACAGCCGTGTAGGTTTTACCCGTACCAGCAGGGCCCACTGCAAAGACCATATCGGACTCCATAACAGCCTGTACCAACTTTTTTTGATTGACCGTACGCGCTTTGATTTTGACACCACCATTGCCATGAACAAGTGTTTCGGAGCCGTCGTCTGAAGAGAGCATTTTGGCGCCGTCTTGCAACATGAGGTTGTCTATGTTGTTTTCGGTGAGGGTGTTGTATGTATGGTAGTGTTGGATAATGAGCGTGAATTTGCGCTCAAACTCGTCCATCACTTCGTCGTCGCCAGCCAAATTGAGCTCGTTACCGCGTGCGATGACTTGGAGCTTTGGAAAGAAACTCTTGATATGTTTGAGGTTTGCATTGTTGATTCCGTAGATTTCGGCCGGATTAAGGCCTTCAATGCTGAGCTGACGTTGACCTGAACTCAATTTATTTGGGTGTTTTTTGAAGGGTTTCTAACGATTTCGATTACTTTTGGTAAAATTATGAATTTCTGAGCACAAAGTCGCCTTCTCTGCCATGCAAATCATTACGCTCACTACAGACAACGGCTATCACGACTACTACGTCGCAGCTATCAAAGGAAAGCTTCTGCAAGCTTTCCCTGCAGCGCACGTGATCGATATCAGCCACGGCATTACGCCGTTTAACATCAGCGAAGCAGCTTTTCAGTTGCGCTGCTGCTTTCACGAGTTTGTGGAGGGCACTATACACCTCATTGGCGTAGACAGCGAACCTCTGTTTGACGCGCAAAAAGAGCGCTACCCTGGTATCTTAAAATACAAAGGACAATACTTCATTTGCAACGACAACGGTTTCTTTGGTAGTTTTCTCGAAGAAGACCTCCCCGACGAATTTTACCACTACACCGCCATCAAAGACCAACCCCAGGCTTGGCGTTTCACCACCAAAAACTGCTTTATTGACCTCGCTCAGCGCATCGTCAATAAAGAAGCGTTGTCTAGTTTTGCCACCGCTTCTAGCACTTATCGCCGGGCGTTTGACCAAAAACCTATTATAGACCCTCTTCTCATTCGCGGCGTGGTGGTCCATATCGACAGCTTTGGCAACCTCATCACCAATATTACCCAAACAGATTTTGAGGGATTTGGTCCTGCGGTACCTTTCACGATCAAATACCAGAAAAAAGAATACTTCATCGACGAAATATCCGCCACCTATAACGCGGTATCTCAAGGAGAACGCGTTGCGATCTTCAATAGCGCAGGTCGTTTAGAAATTGCCATCAACAAAGGCGCCAACGCAGGCTTTGGTGGGGCGAGTAAACTATTTGGTATGCGCATCGGAGACCCTGTGCATGTAGAATTCACGCCACAGGGATCTAAAGAGAACATTCAATCTTTGTTCTGATGCTCACCAGAGTTGTAAAACTGCATTTTGACCACACCTACTTGGATCAATTTTTAGCTCATTTTGAGACAATTAAATGGCAAGTTGCCCAGTTTCCTGGCTGCAGAGGCATGCAACTCTTGCAAGATCAGAACGATCCGTGTCTCATTTTTACCTATTCAATCTGGGATTCCGAACAAGATTTAAACAATTACAGAAACTCCGCCCTATTCGCCTCTATATGGCCTCAAATCAAGCCTTGGTTCGATCAAAAAACCGAAACTTGGAGCTTAAATCAACATTTTAGCGCATTTATTTGAGAAAAATAGTGGAAAACTCAAATAGGTCCGTACCTTTACAAAAATTAATATTATTAGAATGAGTAAAGGACATGTAAAATTTTTCAACGAAACCAAGGGTTTTGGATTTATTGTTGAAGAAGACACGAACAAAGAGTATTTTGTTCACGTAACCGGTTTGGTAGACAAAATCAAAGAAAATGACGAAGTGGAATTCGAATTGCAAGAAGGCCGTAAAGGTTTGAATGCTGTGAATGTGAAACAAGCGTAATAAAGATTGAGTGTATCTAAAATTCCCGCCCCACAAGGCGGGAATTTTCGTTTATAGATATTTGTTAATTTTGACAACTCAACTTTTACTATGCGCGCCCTATTCTTAAAAGAAATTTCGAGTTTCCTGAGTTCCATCATCGGATACGTTTTCATCTTGATTTATCTGATTGCCTCCGGACTCTTCCACTGGATCCTCACCTACAATACCAATCTCCTCGAAGGTTCTACCGCAGACCTCATCCCGTTTTTCAATATGTCGCCAGTGATCTTTCTGGTCCTGATTCCCGCCATTACCATGCGTTCGATTGCCGAGGAACGCCGCACGGGTACCATCGAACTGCTCCTCACCCGCCCCATCTCTGACTTTCAACTGATTTTTGCCAAATACCTCGCAGGTGTTGCGTTGGTTTTTGTAGCCATCTTACCAACCCTCGTTTATTTAGTCAGTATGTACTTTCTAGGAAGACCTATCGGCAATATTGATTTAGGCGCCACTTTCACCTCCTACATTGGCCTTTTGCTATTGGGTGCCGCGTTTGTATCGATCGGAATGTTTGCCTCTGCACTCACGCACAGTCAAATTGTTGCGTTCATACTAGCGATGTTCTTGTGCTGGGTTTTTTACGACGGTTTTGAGTTATTGGGCAACTTTAGTCAGATAGGCGGTTTAGACTACCTCATTAAGTATATCGGTATTGCCTTTCATTATGACGCCATCAAAAAAGGCGTGATTGATACCAGCGACCTGCTTTACTTCCTGAGCCTCAACGCCCTCTTTTTAGTGGCGTCGCTCACCGTTCTTAAATCGCTCAAAAAATAACGCATGAAATTCAACTTCACTAAAGGTCTATACAACTGGACGGTACTCGGTTTACTTGCCGCAGTGTTGGTCTTGCTGAACTTTATAGGTTCAATGCTCTATTTCAAGCTAGACATGACCAAAGACCAGCGCTATTCTTTGGCCAACAGTACGATCGACTACCTCTCTGACAAAAAGAATTTTGAGAACCGCATCAGCATCCAAATTTATCTCGATGGCAACATGCCTTCTGAACTCAAAAACTTTCAGAACGCGCTCAAAGACAAACTCAAAGATTTCAAACGCATCGCTGGCACCCGCATCGAGTTCTTATTTACCGACCCCAACGTAGGTACCGAAGATGAAATCAATGCCTTGCGTGCCCAACTCTACGAACGTGGCAAGGGCATTTTACCGCTCGAAATCCTCTACCTCAAAGATGGCACCCAAAGCCAAATGTTATTGTTTCCGGGTGCTTTGCTCTCGTATAGCGTCAATGGCATTACCAAAGAAGGCGTGGTGCAGTTTTTGCCCGGCACCCAGCCTGGCCGCCCCTATGCGCTTGAGCAAATGAGTGAAATGATCGAAAATGCGCTCAACAACCTCGAATACAACTTGCTCTCTGCGATGCGCAGACTCACCCAAACGAGCAAACCCACCATTGCTTTTTTACAAGGCCATGGCGAACTCAACCCCGCACAAACCATGCGTGCACGTGCGCTGATTTCTCCTTATTATCAAATCAAAGATGTGGCGCTCAATGACAGCATTGCCGCACTCAAAGACGTCGATGGCCTTATTATCGCTGATCCACAAACACCCTTTTCACAAAAAGACCTCTATCTCATTGATCAATTTGTATTGCGCGGTGGCAAACTGCTTTGCTTCATGAATACCCTTGCGCTCAACGAAGACACCCTCAATGCCACCGGCATGACCCACACCACGCGCAAAAACCTCTTGCTCGACCGCCTACTCTTCGATTACGGCATCAAAATCAAAGAGAATTATGTGCTAGATGCCAATTGTGCACCCAAAATAGTTCCGTTTGCCGAAACAGCATTTTTACCATGGTTTTACCACATGCTCGCCACCCCGAGTTTGCATCCCATGACGCGCAACGTAGATCCTATTTCGTTAAAGTATGCCAACGAAATCGAATTTGTACAACTCCCAAAAGCGCAACTCACGCCAATTCTAACAAGCTCGAGCAACGCTATTCCTAGCGGACTGCAACCTTTGGTGAATCTTGCGCTTCCGCTCAATTATGGTAAGAATCCAAAATTAGTAGACAACCCCGAAGACCCCATCAATAAACTTTGTGTGGCGGGCTTGTCAGAAGGATTTTTTCAGTCTCACTTCAAAAACCGCATCGTTGCCGAATTTGCCAACAGTAAAGACGCCAACTACCTCGAAGAAAGTCAGAAAGAAACCAAAATTTTAGTGGTCGGCAACGGCTCATTTATCCGCAACAGCTACGACTCCATTCTCGATCCTCAAAAAATCAATAGCTACTTGTATCGCCCTATTGCGATCAACGAACTCAAGGTAGATGCCGAATTGGCCCAAAGACGCATCCCTATTATTTTTGGCAACCAAGAGCTCTTCCAAAATATGGTAGACTACATGATGGGCGACAACTCTGTGCTCGATATCCGCAGCCGTCAAATCGACATCAAAGAAATCGATAAAGAAAAAATCAAAAGTTCTTCCCTTTTCTACAAAAGTATCAACATGATGCTGCCATTGCTACTCATTTTGGCGCTTGCATTCCTCATGAACTGGATCCGTCTAAGACGCTATACCCGATAATTTTATTTCTATGAAGAAAAAAGGTTTTGTACTCGTTCTTTTTATTGTCTTGTTGGCCGGCCTCACGTGGTTTGCGCTCAACCTA
>JBIKZM010000048.1:0-7984 GCA_044354735.1 Crocinitomicaceae bacterium | reverse complement strand
ATTCACCACTACAGTATCGGCATATAAACAACCATTGGCATCTTGTACTGTAACTGTATATTGCCCTCCTACTACTCCAGTTAAATCTTGTCCGGTCTGGCCGTTGCTCCAACTATAGCTGTAAGCCGGTACGCCGCCAGCAACCGTTAAATCAACACCGCCCGTTGGCGTGCCAAAACACAAGGCTGCAGTTGGGTATAAGGTGACGGCTAATGCGCTTCCGGGTGCTGTGACAATTCCCGAATAAGTAGCCGTACAGCCATTTGAATCAGTGACAATAACAGAATAGGTTCCAGCACTTAAATCATAAATATCTTGGGTGCTTGCGCTGTTATTCCATTGGTAACTAAAAGGAGCCGTTCCTCCCGTGATGGTGAGGTCTACTATACCATTGGTGTCGCCTAAACAAACAACGTTAAACACCGTACCGTTGATCGTGAGGGGGCCTGAAGGTTGGCTCACATTGAAGCTCAAAAACATACCACAACCCAAAACGTCCTCTACATTGACGAAGTATTGACCTGCAGCCAAATTGGTGATGTCCTGCTCGATAGCACCGGTTCCCCAGTCGTAAACATAGCCGGGCATGCCGCCTGAAGGCGTGAGGTCTATCCAACCATCGGCTCCGCCAAAACAATTGACTGGATACACAGTTGTAGCCACCATAACCGTATTGGATGGATCTAAAATTTGAACGGGTAAGACTTCCTGACATCCGTTGGCATCTGTGGATGTCAAAACGTAAAGTCCATTTTGAATCCCAGAGATATCTGGAGTTGTTGCGCCATTGTTCCAACTAAAAGTATATCCTGGGGTTCCACCAGTAATGCTTGTATTGATTGCTCCGGCTACGGAATCTAAGCAGTTTGCATTGGTGTGGGTCTCGCTAAGCGTCATGGCGGTAAGAGGCTCAGTAAGCGTTATGCTGTCTGTTTCGATACAGCTGTTGGCATCTGTGATTGCAACCGTATAAGTGCCCGCCGGAAGGCCTGATACATCTTGTGTTGTAGCGCCGTTTGACCATGCATAACTAAATGGTGCAACACCACCTGTTACTGTAAAATCAATAGAGCCGGTAGAGTCGTCTAAACACAAAATGTTTTGCCCTGTGATGGATGTAAAAATAGGAATAGCCAAATTCAAGATGGTCAAAGACAAAGAGTCTGCACAACCATTACCATCCTCTACCTGAACCGTATAAGCACCCGGGGCAGCAGGATTGACATCTTCATTAAAAGTGAGGTTACTCCAAACAAAAGAGTAAGGTGCCGTTCCTCCTGTAGTAGTCAGGTCAATTGACCCTGGGCCATTACAACCCGCATCTTCGTGCGTTTCAGAAAGCACAAGTGGGCCTTGAGGCTGGGTCACTACAAAAGTTTGGGTAATAGTACAAAGGTGATCATCGGTCACTAAAACACTATATGAACCCGCTGGTAAAGTATTGATGTTTTGAGAACTAAAGGCACTATTATTCCAGTTATAAACGTAAGGTGTTGTTCCGCCCGAAACGGCAATATTGACCGCACCAACTACATCACCAAAACAAGCAATAGGCGTAACAAGTCCAGACATGGAAAGCGGCGCAACAGGTTGTTGAATGGTTGCACCATAAGTAATGGAACAGCCGTTTGCATCCGTAATTTGCACATTATATGTTCCGATCGGAAGGCCTGTGAGATCGGCAGTAGTAGTACCAATTGACCAGCTGTAGGCATAAGCAGGTGTGCCGCCTGCAACTGTAATATCAATGGCGCCTGTGGCATCGCCATAGCACAATACATCTTGTTGTGTATGCGTAACAGATAGCGGTTGAGCTGGTTGGGTAACCGTAGTTTCTATGGAGTCTTTGCAATTGTTGGCGTCTGTAACAATCATTTCATAAGCGCCCGCTTGTAGGTTGCTCAGGTTGGGAGCAATTTGACCATTATTCCAAAGAATAGTATAGGGTAGCGTTCCACCACCAATAGTTGTATTCACTGCACCGTTGGTTCCAGCATAGCACAAAACCGCAGTTGGGCTGGCACTCAAGGCAATGTCTAAGGGTTGAGTAAGGGTAATATTTACTGTAGCCAAACACCCGTTGGCGTCTGTCACTGTTAATGTGTAGGGGCCAATTGGTAAATTCGTAAGGTTAGCGGTGACAGCCCCGTTGTTCCAAGAATAAGCATAAGGTGCGGTGCCACCTGTTACTGTACTTGAAATACTCCCATCAGATGCGCCGAAACAAGAAATATTTTGCCCATTGTAATCGCTGGTGATTTGAAGTGTTACCTCCAATAAATTGGGTTGTGTAATTGTAAAATTGGTATCCGACTGACAGGTAAAGTTGTCTGTTGCCACGAGTGAGTACAAGCCTGGACCAAGATTAGTAATGCCATTAGTAGTTTGGCCGCTCGTCCACTGATAATTAATAGGGACCCCTCCGGTAACACTCGTAAGAATGCTGCCGTTCGCAGCATTAAAGCAAGTAACGTTGGCCAAGGAAACGAGAGATATTGTAGGCTCAGGATTCACAACGATACTGTTGGTGATATTGTTAAATGTACAGGCAGAACCGTTGAAAGTCACGTCTAGTTCATAAACACCAGAATTTAAGGTGCTGATGTTTGCTACAAATGGATTGTGGATGGTGTCTGTAAACCCTTGAGGACCAGACCAAAAATAATTAGCCCATTGGGAATATGGTGTATTGAGTTGAAGGGTGTCACCTGGGCATAGCGGGTCATTGACCGTGAAATTTACTGGTGGACACGAAGCGGTTGTGATGGTCACCTCATTGTTAGCCGAAGTTGGACAGCCAAACGCATCGTAAACATCTGATGTTCCATTGTTTGTGACGGTATTGCCAGAAAGAGAACCCGTTCCAAATATATAAGCTTTGTTTTCGAGTGTAGAGTCACATTTTAGGATCAAACAATCATTGGAAACTTGCACTTGAAACTTCACCAAAACACTGTCTACAGTAGAGTTGATCATACTGCCACCGCTGCTTGCATTTGCTCCTGTTCCCACTCTGTATTTGACAAAGCGGTTCACGGCGTCGTACTCCGCTTGGTCGTCACCGGGCGCATCTGTCTTAGCTCCTGCATTCAACCCATTCAAAACGACCAATGAATTGGGAACATAGGCCGTTCGGATATCAAGGGTGTCTGTGATGAAGCAATTCAAGGCTACATCGGATCCAATATTTTTACCTGAAACCGTATACTCGAGAATGTCGCCGGGCGCTACAGCGCCACCGTTGAGGTCATTGACAGAAACTGTTGCGCGCAAGTCTGGCTCATAAATATCGATAGCAGATGTAATGACACGAGAGAGAATGGTTTCAGAGGTAGTGGTTACGCGGATATTGGCTGAGGTGGCTCCGTTACTCAGGTAATTCTGTGCTGCGTTATTTGGAATAAAAATACTTGCATCATAACCTAAAGTATTGTTATAACTAGGAATGCGAAAGGGTGTGAGTACACCATTGTATGCAATTGTACTATTGAACATGTCTGTTGCTGTATGCAACGCATCTGAAACCTGTACGTAATTGGTGCCAACGCCATTGAAAAGCAATTGGTCGCCGGTCTGGGCGCGGTCACCATCGTAAGCAATGACGCCTAATTCAAAAGAAACGGCTCCAGATAAAGGCGTCAAAAACCCAGAAATGGGAATTGTAACGGTATTAGATGAAGATCCTTGACTCACGTTGGCCAAGCCATCAAAAACCGTTAAGTTTTTATAAGGTTCCGAAATATTTTTATAAATGACAACAATAGTCCAACCGCCAAATAAATTACTGCTATTGACTTGCTGAACTTGATCGGCAAGCGTAAAGCGGCCTTTGATACCTGCACCTTGCACAATATTGGTGATGTTTTTGAAGCAGAAATAAGATACTGCACCTGTGGTGTTGTTGATGGTTTGGTCCGCAGTAAGTTGTTGGTAGCTGCCATTATTGACCTTCAATTTGATATTGCTGCGGTTGACGTAGTTCGCTGTCGCGGTGGTGATTTTTCCTCCCCAGTAAAGACCAGCCCAAGTAATTTCTGAACAATTGGGTAGGTTCAAGCTGTCTGAGGAAGACATAAAGGTAGTGGGATCGGAATCGATGTCTACGTAAGACATCGTGTAACTGTTGTTTTGACCTGATCCTGATGGTGCTATCTGCGCTTGCGCATTGGTGCAACTTGCCGAAGCATTACAGGAAACAGAGACGTTTGAAATAAAACGAATGGCCCCCTTTTGCTGGGTTTGGTAGCGGATGTTAAACGGACTTACAATTTGCCCAAAACTGTAAAAAAAGGCGGCAAAAGAAAGCACGAAAGCCAACAAGAATTTGAAGGAAGAGTTGGTATAAGGAGTATAGTTATCTTTCATGCGGGCGTTTGGAGAGTTAACAGCTTGATAATAACGAAAAAGGGCACCAAAAGGTTGCCTTTTTGTAAGAATTAATCATCCCTGAATTTAAAGCGGGATATTGCCATGTTTTTTCTGGGGTAGTGCCTCTGCTTTTTTCTCGAGCATTTTATAGGCGCTAATGAGTGCTGCTCTGGTTTCTGAGGGCAATAAAACCGCATCAATAATTCCTCTTTCAGCAGCGCGATAAGGGTTGGCAAAAGTATCGGCATATTCCGCTTCTTTTTCTAGCCATTTTTCGGATGGGTCTGTAGCAGCGGCAATCTCTCTTTTGAAGATGATTTCTGCCGCGCCTTTTGCACCCATGACAGCAATTTCTGCAGTTGGCCATGCAAAACTGAGGTCGGCACCCAAGCTGCGCGAGTTCATGACGCAATAGGCACCGCCATAGGCTTTGCGCGTAATGACAGTAATTTTTGGAACCGTAGCCTCGGCAAAAGCATAAAGCAATTTAGCGCCATGCGTAATGATGCCGCGCCATTCTTGATCAGTGCCTGGTAAAAAGCCAGGAACGTCTTCTAACACCAATAATGGAATATTGAAGGAGTCGCAGAAGCGCACAAAACGCGCACCTTTTCTCGAGGCATCAATATCGAGCACGCCTGCCATTGAAGCCGGCTGATTGGCAATGATACCAACTGCTCTGCCTTCCAAACGGGCAAAACCCACGACAATATTTTTGGCAAAATCTTGGTGTACTTCTCTGAAACTATGGTCGTCTACCAAACAATCAATCACGCGTTTGATATCGTAAGGAATATTGGAATTTTCAGGTAAAATTTGATCGATTTGCTTGTTTTTAGAGGCTTGAAAGCTAAAAACCGGGGTTAATGGCGACTCTTCGTTGGCGTTTTGAGGCAGATAAGTAATCAGGTCTCTGGCTTTGCGAATACACTCCACATCGTTGGCGGCCGTAAAATGGTTGACACCCGATTTTTCAGCATGTGTTTTGGCACCGCCGAGGTCTTCAGAACTGACTTCTTCATGCGTTACGGTCTTCACGACATTCGGACCCGTTACAAACATGTAGGAGGTTTCTTCTACCATGAAAATGAAGTCGGTAAGTGCTGGTGAGTAAACCGCACCGCCAGCGCAAGGGCCCATGATCAAGGAAATTTGTGGAATTGTTCCCGATGCACGCGTATTGCGAAAGAAAATATCAGCATAGCCGCTCAAAGAAACAACTCCCTCTTGAATGCGTGCACCACCGGAGTCGTTCATACCAATGATGGGTGCGCCATTTTTCATGGCCATGTCCATGATGCGGCAAATTTTGGCGGCGTGTGTCTCGGATAAAGAGCCGCCAAGCACCGTAAAATCTTGAGAATACACATAAACCAACCGACCATGGATATTGCCATAGCCCGTAATGACGCCATCGCCTAGAAACTTTTGTTTGTCTAGGCCAAAATTGGTAGAGCGGTGCTCGACAAAAGCGCCGATTTCTTGAAAACTGTTTTCGTCTAGCAACAAGGAGATGCGTTCGCGTGCACTGAGCTTGCCTTGTTGGTGTTGTTTATCTAGTCTTTCAGCTCCTCCTCCTTGAAGTAGGGCCTGACGTTTATCGTGTAATTGTTGTTCTTTTGCCATAGTCTTCTTGAACAACAAAAATACAGAATTTAGTCCTTTAAAAAAGCGGCTTTATTTTCAGAAATGATCAAGAGTAACCAAGCGCTCAAAAAGAAGATATTTTCTGCATTTTCGGACCACGCAAAAAGTGCCAAACAGACCGACATCAGCATCAAAATAATGGTGGCAGCCAACAAGCGAGAACCCAACTTCTTCACCTGAGCTACCGCATCAAAGGTGCCTGTTGTGAGCAGCTCCATGCGCTGTCTAGAGCGTTCGGTGTAAATGAGCAAAGGAACTAATATAAGGCCCTGTGGAATAAAAAAATCTTCGTACCAGAAAAAGTTAGAAAAGGCAGTAGCAAAGCGCCAAGTAGGTTCAGTCAGGACGATATAAAAATGACTAATAATGATAAAACTCAAGTAAAACAAAGAAGGACGCAAAAGCAATTGGATACTGCGGCTTTCCTTGCGATAGAAGGCAAAAAACAAGCGTATGCTCAGGTCAAAAATGATGAAAAGCAATATGAAATAGAGATTCCAGCCCCACCAAATATAGCCAAGTAGAGGCAAAAGAAAATCGCCGAGAATTTCACTGACTATTTGGGCCTTTTTCATATGCGTTTGCGCAATACTTTCACGCGGTCTTTGGACAGCTGATAGGTGGAATCTACTTTTAAGGCTTTGGCGTAACTAAAGAGCGCATTGGTGAGGTCGTTGCGGTCTTCGTAGAGCAAACCAATATTGTGATAAGACGGCAAGTGTTGCGCATTGACTTTCACCGCTTTTTTGTAAAAATACATGGCGCTATCAGGCTGGTTGTAGGTGAACTGCGCCAAATAGCCTAAGTGAAAATAACCGTCGGCAAAAGTAGAGTCGACTTTCGTCATTTTGCGGTACAAGCGCTGGGCAGCAGCCGGTTGGCCAAATTTCTCTTTCGCATATGCGAGTGCGTAAATCACTTCCGTATTTTTAGGTTGGAGTTGATAGGCGGTCATGTATTTCTCGATGCAAATAGGGTTGTTTTCATACTCATATAGCGAACCCAACAAAAGGTAAGTCATGTAGTAATTTGGGTCTTGCTGCACTGCTGTTTCATAGGAGGAAATAGCCAACTTAACGTTGTTTTCTAACTTATAAATAGTGCCCTTAAGAATATAAGCATCTCGGTAGGTTTTGTCTAGGCGCAGTGCTTTATTGATGTACTTAAAAGCGGCATCGTGGTCATTGAGTAAAACCAAAGTATTTGCTAAACCGACCAATACAGGCACATTTTTAGGCGCTTTTTTGACCAAGTTGCGGTACATCGTGAAGGCGCGAAAGATATCGTCGGCGCTGCGGTTGGGCTTATTGATGAGGCACTCTGCGTACAACACGCGTGCTTCGGTATTGTTAGAATCTAGTCTGAATGCTTTGGCGCCGTAGTTGAGGGCTTTGTCAAAAGCGAGTGAATCCATGAGGTTGTTTCCTTTTTCGATGAGCAACTCCAAAGAGTCTGGGTGAGCCGCCAAGAGTTGGTCAAGGCTTTGTTTTTTAACAGACGCCTGATTGGGGTTGCCGCAGGCAACGATTAACAAGCCACTCAAAAAGAATAAAAAGAAATTGTGCATGTCACAAAATTAAGATTTTGATTTGGATTGTTTGTTGCGTAAATTTGTAACGTAAATCAAAGCTATGAAGCGTAGTATTTTTCTCCTTATTTTCTTCTTGTTGGTCGGAACACAAGAAATTATTGCACAATGCTCACAGTGCAAATTGCTCGCCGAACAAGGCGGCGGTTTAGATGAAAACAGCTTTGCCAACAACATCAATGGTGGCATTCTCTACCTGATGCTCGTCCCCTACCTCATCTTGCTGTTTTTATTCCGCAAACCGGTATTTAATTTTTTGAAAGGGTTATTTAGCGCAAAGGCTTAAATCCAACTCACCACAATCTTTCCTGTTGTTTGCCCCTCGCCAAGGGCTTCGTGAGCTTCGGTAAACTTACTAAAATGATAAGTAGAGATGTGCGG
>JBIKZM010000271.1:0-2648 GCA_044354735.1 Crocinitomicaceae bacterium | reverse complement strand
TTTGCGATGGCCAATGAGTGCAACACATGTCTTTCATAAAAGTGTTCGGTGTCTTTTCTAGAGATGACATTGATTTGCGCATTCCATTCGTGATAGAGTGCTTCTAAGGCACCAAACTGCGCGATTTTTTCTTTGCTTAAGTCAGGGAAATAGTGTTGAAGAAGCGTCATTAAATACTATCTTTTGTATGCTTCATCATGGCAGCTAAGAAGTCTCTGGCTCGGAATAATTGCGCTTTAACTGTGCCGAGTGGTAGGTTGAGTTCTTCGGCAATTTCCTCGTAACTTTTTTCTTCAAAATAACGCTTCTCAACGAGTTCGCGGTATTTGGGTTTGAGCTTACTTACTAATAGCCGCATATGCACCAACCGTTGGCCCTGAATGATGGTTTCTTCAGGATTCATGGTCTGTGATTTGGCATCAATGTGCATGCGCTCGCCATCGCTTGTAGTGATGCCTCTATCTATGGAAGTAACTTCAATGCGTTTTTTGCGGATAAAATCGATACAGTTGTTGGAAGCGATTTTAAAGAGCCAAGTGCTGAAAGCAAAGCTCGGAGAGTATTGGTCTAGGCGAGCAAATGCTTTTCCGAAAGCTTCTATGGTGAGGTCGTCGGCGTCGTCGGAATTTTTGACCATCTTGAGCATCATGAAATAAATGGAGTCGCGGTAGCGGTCCAGGAGATCCGCGTAGGCTGCTTGGCTTCCCGAACGGGCTGCAGCAACCAAGTGCAGGTCTTGTTTGGCTTTATCAGATAAATGCTCGTTTTCTACCATCGGTAATATTTTTGCCTTTCAGATATATAATAAACGATGGGCATCAAAATACTATAAAATAAATCCCAAGCTGGAAAAAACAACATGAGTTTCTTTTCGCCGAGTCGATTCAGGCAAGTACCTTGCAGCCACCACTTGATTGCAATGACACCAATAAATATACTGGACCCTAGGGGCAAGTAATTTATATTCAAGCACAAAGCAACAAAAGAAAACCACATCAAAATCAGGCTGAGCGGATAGATTCCTAACAATACTTTCTTAATAAACGAATATCGGGCAGAACTGACGTGATATTTAGCTTTTTGTCTGAGCCAATCGGACCAATTAATTGGCGCAGCGGACCTCACAAAAGAATCGGGTTCATCGGAAATATTGATTTTGCTAAATTGAAGGGCGTCTTGCAAAAGAAGGTCGTCGTCGCCGGGGCTTATGGCATAATGTGATTTAAAACCATTGACTTTTTGAAACAATAGTTTTGAATAGGCCAAATTGCGTCCGTTTGCCTTAAAAGCGTTTCCGGCTAATGCATAACTAAAGGCGCTCGCACCCATCCAAGCGTTGTCAAAACGTACCAATTTATTGAAAAAACCTTTGGTTTTGGTAAAGGGGCTGTAGCCAATTACCAGTTGCTGCTTGACATTTAGCTTGCTCATGACTTGCTTGAGCCATTGTGTGCTCAGGGGCTGACAATCGGCATCGGTGAGCACAAAATGATCATATGTAGCAGCTTTGATGCCAAGGGTAATAGGAAGTTTCTTACCTAGTTTGAGATGTGGGCTGCGCGATATTTCTACTACTTTTAATTGCTTAAATTGATGTGCAAAAGCAGTTAAGATCCAATTGCTGTCATCGATACTTTGGTTGTTAACTACAATGACTTCGTATTTGGGGTAATCTTGGCTCAAAATAGAAGGCAGGTGCTCGTAAAGGTTATCGGATTCATTTCGAGCGGCAATAATGACAGAAACAGGCGGATAGTTTTGTGCTTCTATCGGTGGTTTTTTACGTTTGAAGGAAAATCTAGCGTAAAAGTAAAATACATAGAACAATTGTATTGCGCCCAAAAGAATGCCGCTGAATAACAAATAAGCCCAGTAGTCGTTTTGAATGCTTGGTAAGTAGTTCATCTCTGAGTACAAAGATGTCTAGGGAATTTAAATACACGTATCTTTGCTTTAGGTATTTTTCAACATTGTTATGCACTTTGATCTTTTAAAGACAGATTCTCAATCCAAAGCACGTCTCGGAAGGCTGCACACCGCCCACGGTACCATCGAGACACCCATTTTTATGCCGGTCGGTACTGTTGGCTCCGTTAAAGGGGTGCATCAGCAAGAACTCCGTGAAGACATCAACGCTCAAATTATTTTGGGCAACACCTATCATTTATTTTTGCGACCAGGCATTGACGTTTTGGAGGCGGCTGGCGGCTTGCATCAGTTTATGGGTTGGGAGCGCCCGATTTTGACCGATAGCGGCGGTTATCAGGTTTATTCGCTTTCCGGGTCGCGAAAAATTCAAGAAGAAGGCGTCAAATTTCAATCGCACATAGATGGGAGCTATCACTTTTTTACACCTGAGCGCGCCATAGAAATTCAGCGCATTATCGGTGCCGACATCATCATGGCTTTTGACGAATGCACGCCTTATCCCTGCGACTACGCCTATGCCAAGCGCTCTATGCACCTCACGCATCGTTGGTTGGGCCGTTGTTTTACGGCTATGGAGCAATCAGAACCCAAATACGGCTATGAGCAAGCACTTTTTCCGATTGTTCAGGGAAGTACTTACAAAGACCTTAGAGAAGAATCTGCCCATGCTATCGCTTCTTTTGATGCGGTAGGCAACGCGATTGGGGGCTTGTCGGTAG
>JBIKZM010000047.1:0-8008 GCA_044354735.1 Crocinitomicaceae bacterium | reverse complement strand
GTCTGATGAGCAGGCAAAGGAAGCAGTACAGAAATTCGAAGGCGAGATTACCTCAAAAGGAGGTGCAATCAAGCATTCGGAGAGCTGGGGTTTGCGCAAATTGGCGTACCCAATCCAGAAAAAATCAACAGGATTTTATTTCCTGATTGAATTTGAAGCTGAAGGCAACGTTGTTGCAGATTACGAATTGATGATGAAGCGCGACGAGCGTGTTCTCCGATTCTTAACTGTAAAAATGGACACCGATCACCTTGCCTACGCTCCAAAGCGTCGTGCTAAAGCTGGAGTTACTGCCTAATTATTGTCAAACCCATTAAACAACGAGACATGTCAAACGATATCCGTTACCTAACTCCGATTAACATCGATATTAAAAAGGAGAAGTATTGCCGCTTTAAGAAAAGTGGTATCAAATTCATCGACTACAAAGACGCTGGTTTCTTATTGAAATTAGTAAACGAACAAGGTAAAATTTTACCGCGTCGCATTACCGGTACTTCCCAGAAGTATCAAAAACGTGTCAACAAAGCCATTAAGCGTGCGCGTCACCTCGCGATCTTGCCTTATGTTGGCGATATGTTGAAATAAGTCATTGTTGAACGATATAACTGAGAAATCATGGAAGTCATTCTAAAGAAAAATGTAGATAAACTCGGTTACACCAATGAGGTAGTAACTGTAAAGCCAGGATACGGACGTAACTTCCTTATCCCGCAAGGGTATGCTGTATTAGCTACCGCAAGTGCCAAAAAAGCACACGAAGAAATCATGCGCCAGAAGTCGCACAAAGAATCTAAAATGTTAGGTGAAGCGCAAGCAATTGCTGCTAAACTTGCAGACGTTACTTTGAGCATTGCAACCAAAGCAGGTGAAAACGGTAAAATCTTCGGATCCATCAACACCGTTCAAATTGCTGAAGCACTTCGCGAAGCTGGTTTCGATATCGATCGCAAATCTTTGAAAATCAAAGAAGAGCCAATTCGTGATCTCGGTACTTTCGAAGCAGAAGCCAACCTTTACAAAGGTGTCAAACAAACTTTCAAAATCGAAGTAGTAAGCGAATAAGCTTCTGCTCCTACAGAAATTAAAAAGCCCTGCAATTTGCAGGGCTTTTTTTATGGATTCTTTTTGATAAAAGGTTGCTTATAGTGCTACTTCTTTGACGAGGTGCTCCTTCACATAGTTACCCACGCCTTCTTCTAAGGTGTGAAAACCACCTGTGTAGCCAGCGGCTAATAATTTAGACATGTCGGCTTCTGTGAAATACTGGTATTTGTCGCGGATGTCAATTGGTGTATCGACAAAACTAATTGAAGGTACCAAGGCCAGCGCTTCAAAAGTGAGGCGTGCGAGGTCGTAGAAAGTACGTGCTTTGCCCGAACCCAAATTATATAGGCCGCTTGTAGGGTGTTGATCTTGTAAAAACAGACAAACCTTAGCGACGTCCTTGACATATACGAAATCGCGCAGTTGCTCGCCGTCTTTGTAGAGCGGATTGTGCGAGCGAAAGAGTTGCATTTGCCCTTTTTCTTGAATTTGCTTGTAGGTGTGCAATACTACACTTGCCATGCGGCCTTTGTGGTATTCTTTGGGGCCATAAACATTGAAAAATTTGAGCCCATACCAATGTGGTGGGGTGTTGGTTTGTTGCAGTGCCCAGATATCAAAATCGTTTTTAGATTTTCCGTATAAGTTGAGCGGCTGCAACTGACTACTCAGGGCGTGTTCGTCTTTGTAGCCGAATTCGCCAAGGCCGTAGGTGGCTGCTGAGCTTGCGTATACTAAAGGTATTTGTTCAGTGGAGCAAATGTGCCAAATGGCTTGGCTGTAGTGCAAATTGAGGTGGTCCAACACTTCTTGGTTTTTTTCGGTGGTGTCGGTGCGGGCGCCTAAATGAAACACGAAGTCTATGGCGGCGGCATTTTCAGCGAACCAAGGCAAGAAAGCTTCGCGGTCAATGCAATGTTCGAATGAAAGGTTGGTCCAGTTTGGTTTTTTGGCTGCTGTAGAGAAGTCGTCTACCAAAACGAGGTGCTGATGGCCTGCGGCATTGAGGGCTTCTGCTAAATAGCTAGCAATAAAGCCTGCAGCTCCTGTAACGACAATCATGTTAGAACAAGCCGTTGAATTCAGCGTCAATCGAATTGATGATTTTACCGAGGTCTTCTTGGTTTTCAGGGAAGCGGTTGTTGTCGACGTCTATGATGAGTAATTGCCCTTTGTCGTAGGTAGAAATCCAGGCTTCATAGCGCTCGTTGAGGCGCTTGAGGTAGTCTAGGCGGATACTTTCTTCGTAGTCGCGGCCGCGTTGCTGAATTTGCGAAACCAATGTAGGTACACTAGCACGCAAGTAAATGAGCAAGTCGGGCGCAGAGACAAAAGAATCCATGAGGTTGAACAACGAAAAGTAGTTTTCGAAGTCACGGGTGGTCATGAGGCCCATAGAGTGCAGGTTGGGCGCAAAAATAAAGGCATCTTCGTAGATGGTGCGGTCTTGGATAACGGTGCGGGTTGATTCTTTGATTTCTTGTATTTGCGTAAAACGGCTATTGAGGTAATAGATCTGCAAATTAAAAGACCAACGCTGCATGTCGTGGTAGAAATCGTTGAGATAAGGGTTTTGGTCGACGTCTTCGAAATGGGTGTCCCAGTTGTAATGTTTAGAGAGTAAATTGGTTAGGGTTGTTTTTCCAGAGCCAATATTTCCGGCGATAGCGACGTGCATAAACTTCAAATTAGAGGGCTAAAATACGACAATTAGACTGAAACGTCAAAAGTTAGGCCCTACAAAATCAAGCGAAATACCTTGATTTTTGCACCTTGTTGAAAATAAAAGCGGTCTTGTAAAATTTGAAGTTGTTGATAGCTTTGTTCAGGGAGCTCAATATGGCTTGAAACGCTTGTTGAATCAAGCTGTTGAAGTGAGTGGCTCCGGAGTTCCCACAATTGATTTTCAAATCCATAAAGACGGGTATTTATTTCCAATTGTTGTTTTCTTTTCAAGGTTAAATTGCGGTCAAACGCATAAAAACGACCATCTTTTAAGAGGCAAATGAGGTTTTGTTGGTATTCAAAAAATTGAACAATTTGTGCGTCGTTATTGCCTCCAAAACAGTTGTCGACAAGCTGAACTGATTGTGCGGTGTTGATGTTAAATAAGATGAGGCGTTCGCGGTATTGGTCAAAAAGCCAAATAAAGTCGGGCCTGTTGCTAATGGCTATTTCTGAAATACTCGAAAAGTTAAAATCGAAAAACGCCAACAAACCCTCTTTTAATTGCAAGGTGTTGTCGACGATCCCCATCATTTGTTGTCCTTCTGAATAAATGAGTGCACGCAAGCCACTTATTGCTTGTACCTCACTAATTTCGGCAAGTATTTTATATGTTTCTTGAAATGGAATTGGATTTTGGTTTTGTTGCAACCAAACAGTGTTGTCTTTCCACTGATAGAGTTGGCCCCACTCATCGCTTGTCCAATGGTAGGTGCTGTCTTTGAGCGTGAGTTCTGTTTCCAAAACCCAAGTTTGACCAATAACCAGGTTGGTGAGGAGTAGTCCGAGAAGCAGGAAGGATAGTTTCATTGACAACGCAAAATTTCTTGAAGTAAGTTGGGCGTATTTTGCAAGCGAGGCACTTTGTGCTGGCCGCCAAGTTTGCCTTTTTGCTTGAGCCAAGAGTGAAAAGTACCTTTAGTGGCCAAGGTAAGTAACGGAAAACCGATATTGATATTGCCTTTTCTTTTGGCGTCGTAGTCTGCATTGGCCTTTTTGAGCGCTTGGTCCAGCGTTTGGCTAAAGGCTTCGATATCTTTTGGGCTTTGTTCAAATTCAAGCAGCCAATGGTGGCGGCCCACTTGTGTGTCTTCAGAAAAATCGGGTGCCACCGTGTAGTCGCGGACTTGTGCGTGGTGCGCATGACAAGCCTCGCTCAGGGCTTGCTCGGCGTGCTCAATGATGAGTTTTTCTCCAAAGGCATTGATGTAGTGTGCAGTTCTGCCACTGACCACAAAACGAAAGGGCTTGGTTTGGGTAAACCGCACGGTGTCACCGATGATATAGCGCCACAAACCAGCGGAGGTGGAAATGACCAATGCGTAATCGGTGCCGATTTCAACTGCTTCCAAAGGAATGACTGTTTTGGACGCCAGGCCCGCGAAGGCATCCATCGGGATAAACTCATAGAAAACCTCAGAATTGGTGAGTAAGAGCAGGTCTTTGCTGTCTTTTTGATCTTGCAAACCAAAATAACCCTCCGAAGCATTGTAGTTTTCGACATAATTCATGTCAGGCTTTCCAATGATGTGCTCAAAGGCTTGCCGATAAGGCACAAAAGAAACCCCACCGTGGATGTAGAGTTCTAAATTGGGCCATACCTCAGAAATTGTTTGTTTTCGACTCTTTTCTAGTACTTTTTGAAGCAGTAGGAGGGTCCAGCTTGGTACGCCTGCAATGATGCAAATATTTTGATCAAGAACCGACTCCGCCATGCGGTCTAGCTTTTCTTCCCAATTTTCTAAAAGCGCGATTTCTTTTTTGGGTGTGCGGCGTAGTTCGGTCCAGATGGGCAGGTTATTGATAATGATGGCCGAGAGGTCTCCGATAAAGACACCATGGCTGTGCTGCTCAATTTTGCCCGTACCACCAATAATAAGGTGCTTGGCGTTGTAGAGCTTGCGGCCTTCAAAGTTGTGGTAATACTGCGCGAGTAGGTCTTTGCCACCAGCATAGTGGTTTTCCAATAGAGAACTTTCGGTGATGGGCAAAATTTTGATGCGGTCTGCGGTAGTGCCCGATGATTTGGCAAACCATTTGGTGGCGCCAGGCCAAAGCATATCGGTTTCACCTTCAATGGCGCGGTCAATAAGGGGCTTGAGCGTGCCGTAGTCTGAAAGCGGTACTTTGTTTTTAAAATCTGTGTAATTGGCGACTTCGGCAAATTGAAATTGTCTGCCGTATTGGGCTTGAGCTCCTTCGAGTAAGAGAAACTCGAGTGTGCGCGCCTGGTTTGCAAGTGGTTGCTCGCGGTAGTCGTGGATGCGATCCATACGCCGGCCAATCCACCAAGAAAATAAGGTGTTAAACGGCATATGTTAAAGACCTAGCTTTAACCCCAAATGAGGATAGAAACTAAAATACTGATGAGGGCTATCGTGATGATGGTGCCAATTGCGGCAGTAGAACCTTCGAAAAAATTATCTGGCATAATGTTGGTTTTTGAGTGTCAAAAATAGCAATTCTTTTAATTTCGATTGCCCAAAAGACGCAATAAAGACAAGAATAAATTGACAAAAGTTAAATACAATTGAAAACCAGCAAACAAAGCCAACTTTTGACGAAGCGCGCCATCCATTTGCGCTTGGTGAGCTTGGTTTTTGATCATTTGCATTTCGTAGGCTACGAGCCCGGTGAAAATGAATACAGACACCAAAGAAATGATGTAATCAAAACCGCTGCTACCCAAAAACATGTTCACGACACTCGAAATGATGACGCCGAACAAGAGCATGTACAACAAGCTGCCAAGTTTAGTGAGGTCTGTTTTGGTGGTGTAGCCCAAGACAGCCATAAAACCAAAAGAACCGGCGGTCAAGAGGAAGGTAGTGGCGAGTGTTCCGGTTGAGTAGCTCATGAATAAAATAGATAAACTCATGCCCAGCAGAACTGAATAAATGACAAAAAGCGCCATTAAAGTGCCAAACGAGAATTTATTGAAGCCACCTACCATGGCAAAGGAAATGAGAAGAGGGGAGAACAAAACCACATAAAAAAACATGGAAACACCGCCTGATGCCGTCATGAAAAGCGAAGCCATCAGCTCGGTATTGGTACCGATGATATAAGAAATGACCCCAGTGATGGTGAGGGCGGCAAACATGTAATTGTAAACGCTTTTGATAAAATCGCGGGCGTAGTCTTGGCTGAGTGAGCCTGAATTTTGATACTTGAGATCTTCCATGGTTAATGAATTTTTGCTTGTACTAAATTAATAAATTCTTTGCGTGTGGCGTCATTGGTCATAAAAATTCCGGTAAACGCACTGGTAGTGGTAACAGAATTTTGTTTTTGAACGCCGCGCATTTGCATACACATGTGTGCACACTCAATGACAACCGCTACACCCAAGGGTGCAAGGGTGCGCTGAATGCAGTCGCGGATTTCAATGGTGAGGCGTTCTTGAACTTGTAACCGTCTGGAATAAGCATCCACAACGCGTGGAATTTTGCTCAAACCAACAATTTTACCGTCTGGGATGTAAGCGATATGTGCTTTTCCAAAAAATGGCAGCATGTGGTGTTCGCACATGGAGTAAACTTCGATGTCCTTGACAAGCACCATTTCGGAATAAGCTTCGTGGAAAATTGCTGACTCAATGATGGTGTCGGGCTCAATTGCATGGCCACTCGTCAAAAATTGCATGGCTTTGGCCACGCGCTCGGGTGTTCTGAGCAAGCCCTCGCGGTTGGGGTCTTCGCCGAGTTGTTCGAGGACGCCTTTGTAAAGGTCTTGCAAGTGCTTATTTTCCAAGTGAAATATTTTAGTTTGAGCGGGTAAAAGACCTAAAAGGGTTCTTTTCCACCGTAGTATTCTACGTAATTGTTTTCGGTCTCGACCAACTTGATTTTGGCGAGTTCACCGCCGTTTTCAAATACAAGCGGAGCGAGGATGTCCCAGATGGCAATGGCCATAATTTCAGTAGAGGCCATTTGGCCTTCTAAAAACGGAACGTCTAAATTTAAGTTTTTGTGGTCGAGGGCATCAATGATATGCGTCTTGACCAACTGACTCAAAAGTTTGAGGTTCATGATAAAGCCCGTATTTACGTCTGGAATGCCTTTGACGGTAACCCAGAGTTCAAAATTGTGGCCATGCCAGTTTTGATTGGCGCATTTGCCAAATACTTCCCAGTTTTTTTCGTCGGACCATTCAGGGCGCCAGAGTTTGTGGGCGGCATTAAAGGTTTCTCGACGGGTGATATATGTTGTTTTCATGACAAAAGCCTAATTACAATGCAAAGTTAGTAAGAATGTTGCATTTCATGAGGCCATCGCGGTCAATTTCTGTCAATTCTACGGCAACAATTTGATTGACAAGCGCTGCGTTAAAAGGCGTCTTGACTTTTACGTAATTTTCTGTGAAGCCGTAAAGCAGGCCTTCGTTTTCTTCTTGTTCAAACAGCACCGATTTTTTCTTGCCGACCTGCGTCTGGTAAAAGGCGTTTTTTTTGCGCTCAGACAATAAATGCAGCATCTTACTGCGCTCGCGTCGGGTTTCCATCGGAACTTTCACACCTAATTTTGGTGCACCTGTATTGGCTCTTTCTGAATAAGTGAACACATGTAAATAAGAGATGTCAAGGTCTTTCAAGAAATGCATGGTGGCCAAGAAATCTTCGTCGCTTTCGCCGGGGAAGCCTACAATGACATCTACCCCAATGCAAGCATCTGGGTTGGTAGCTTTGATGCGCGCAACTCTTTGCGCATATAAACTCGTTTGGTATTTGCGCCGCATTTTTTCGAGAATGCTGTCTGAACCACTTTGCAGCGGGATATGAAAATGCGGTGCAAATCTTTTGGAAGCAGTTAAACAAAAATCGATGATGTCGTCAGAGAGCAAGTTGGGCTCAATAGAAGAAATCCGAAAGCGCTCAATGCCTTCAATTTCATCGAGTGCCTGTACCAAACCAAAGAAATTTTCTTCGCCTCCTTGACCGAAATCGCCGATATTGACACCCGTGAGCACCACTTCCTTGACTTCAGTTTGTGCAATTTTGTGCGCTTCGGCGACAGTTTCTGTGATGGAAGCATTGCGGCTTTTGCCACGTGCCAATGGAATTGTACAGAAAGTGCAGAAGTAGTCGCAGCCGTCTTGCACCTTTAAAAAAGAACGCGTGCGGTCTCCGTAAGAATGCGATGGAATGAAGTCGTGGGTGTGCTTGATGTTTTCATAAACCACCTTTACTTCGCTTTTCTTTTCGAGATGAGCCAGTACATTGAACTTTTCATTGGCG
>JBIKZM010000270.1:0-2661 GCA_044354735.1 Crocinitomicaceae bacterium | reverse complement strand
AATTTAGGTGAGGTCATGAAAGAATCTGCCGTTATTGCCCTAGAATTCCTTAAAAGCCACCACGAATTACTCGACCTTGACCCCAAATTATTTGGCGCCTACAATGTGCACATCCACGTTCCTGAAGGTGCCACACCCAAAGATGGCCCTAGCGCCGGCGTCACCATGCTCACTGCACTCGCTTCGTTGTTTACGCAGCGAAAAGTCAAGAAGAACCTTGCCATGACCGGCGAAATCACCTTGCGCGGCGATGTCTTGCCTGTCGGTGGCATCAAAGAAAAAATCTTAGCTGCTAAAAGAGCGGGCATCAAAGAAATTATTTTGTGTGCCAAAAACAAACAAGATATCGATGAAATTGCGCCAGACTATCTCAAAGGCCTCACCATTCATTACGTAGATAAAATGGCTGAAGTATTGCATTTGGCTTTGCTCCAAGAAAAAGTAAGCGCAGCCAAAAAGCTTCTCATTGCTGAAAAAAAGTAATGTCGCTTCGGTATCAACATTTAGTGGTATACGATGGTGTTTGCATCCTCTGCAATCGCGTGGTTCAATATTTACTTGAAAAAGACCAACAGCAACTCTTGACTTTTAGCACCTTTCAAGGCCTGCCTCCTATTATTGAGCAATCCGGACTTCAATTTCCTTTCGAGGACAGCATTTCTTATTTTAGAAAAGGGAAATGGTGGCAGCAAAGCAGTGCCGTTTTACTGATCTATAAAGACATCCACGGGCCTTACCATTGGACGCAAATCGCATGGTTTTTTCCGCGCTTCTTGCGCGATTTTTGCTATCGAATTGTTGCCAAAAACAGATACCGTTGGTTTGGCAAACATGCGCGCTGTGTGCTACCTGATTCTTCACAAAAAGAGCGATTTATTGGCTAAAATATTGTAAATTGGAGGCTTAAATCGCTTCTTATGCCTCAAAAAATAGCTGCTTTAGCATTCATCTTCACCCTATTTTTGACAACTACTTTGGCGCAGCAAATGCCCAAACCCTCTGCTGTCGAGCTTACTGGTTTACCCGAATGGGCACAACTCATGTATGCTGAGCAACCCAATGTTTTTGCAGTACAAAATGCGTATCAAGATTACTACCGCACACATCCTTTTGTCAAAAGTTACCACACGCAATACTACAAGCGCTGGATCAGAAAGCATCAATATTTGATCAACGACGCAGGTTTTATGCAAGAACGCTCACCTGAGGAAGTTGCGCTTGCCAATCAACTTTATCTCAAAAAACAACAAAGCCAAACCAAAACCTCTAACTGGACTATCGTTGGCCCCATTACCAATTACCAAGAAGGGCTTACCCAAGGATCAGGGCAAACGAATGTGTATAGCTTTGATCAGTGTGCTGGGCAACCCAATACCTGTTATTGTGGCACCGAACCCGGAGAAGTTTACAAAAGTGCTGACGGAGGGCTCAATTGGCAACTCGTTTCTAAAACCATAGATTTCGGTTCGGGCGTTACTGCTGTAGAAGTGCACCCCACCAATGCCAACTTTATTTTAGCAGGTGGAAACGACGGTATTTTTCTCAGCACAGACGGCGCCCAAAACTGGGTCAATACCTTGCCGTCATCAGGTCTGAATGTCAATGAAATCTATATTTTACCCAATGACCCCAATATTGTTTTGGCAGCTACAGACAAGGGCTTGTACCGCAGCACAGACGCTGCGCAAACCTGGACCCAACTTTACACCCAAAAATCTTATGACCTCAAGCAAAAGCCCGGTAGTGCCCAAACGCTCTATTTGCTCAAGAACAATCCAGCCCTTATCCGCTGTGAATTTTTTGTTTCTACAGATGCTGGCCTCACCTGGACACTCCAAGATACTGGTTGGTATAGCTCCACAGACCCTTCTCGCGTAGATGGCGGCGGTCGCTTGGCCGTGAGTGCTGCTGACCCAGAGCGCGTTTACGCTTACTTGATTGGCGATTCGAAACCCAATGATGTCGGTTACATTGGTTTATATAGAAGTAACAATGCTGGACAAAGTTGGTCTTTACCGAACGGTCCTGTCGGGGGCCCATATAGCGCCACTCACATCAATTTAGCACAAGGCACACCCACCTGGAACTACCATCAGGGCTTTTACAACTGCGCGCTCTTGGCCAACCCAACCAACGCCGACGAAGTCTTGATTGGCGGGCTTAATCTATACAGAAGCACCGATGGCGCGGCCACATTTGCTTCTGTATCAGGATATGTCGGCGGCCCGCTGGGCTTGCACGTAGACAACCAAGATTTCAGGGTAGTGGGCAACCACACCTGGATCACGACCGACGGCGGCATTTACCACAGTACAGATTTTGTCAACACACAACCTGATTTTTATATGTCGGGCGTACACGGCTCCGATTATTGGGGTTTTGACAACGGTTGGAACGAAGATGTATTGGTGGGTGGTTTGTACCACAACGGCAACTTGGCCTATCATGAAAACTACGGCGCGGGTAACTTTTTGGAATTGGGTGGCGGAGAAGCACCAACGGGTTATGTCAACCCCGGCGACAACAAACTTACCTACTATTCAGATGTCGATGGCAAGCGCATTCCGGCCACTTTAGACGGCGCCATTCAAAACGCATCTTTTGGCATTGACCCAAATGAAAGTTACTGGGCAGCTGAGTCTACAGAACTTGTGTTTCACC
>JBIKZM010000269.1:0-2674 GCA_044354735.1 Crocinitomicaceae bacterium | reverse complement strand
AAATCGCGCAGTTTGGTGCCTTAGAAGCACTCTATCACGAATGGAATGCGCAAATCAATGTCATCTCTAGAAAAGACACCGAACACTTTTATGAAAGACATGTGTTGCACTCATTGGCCATCGCAAAAGTGGTGCAATTTTTACCGGGCGCACAAGTTTTAGATATTGGCACTGGTGGTGGTTTTCCCGGTATTCCACTCGCTATTCTTTTTCCAGAAGTTCAATTTCATTTAGTGGATTCCATCGGGAAAAAAATCAAAGTTGTGCAAGAAGTTGCTGCTAGCCTTGGGCTTCTCAACGTGAAAGCGAGCCATGCCCGAGCAGAAACCATCAAAGACCGCTATGATTTCATCGTGAGCAGAGCGGTCACGCAAATGCCCCTATTTTTAACTTGGGTAAAAGGCAAAAGCGGCAAGAAAAACCTACATCCTTTCAAAAACGGCATTCTTTATCTAAAGGGAGGAGACCTCAGCGAAGAACTAACGGGTATAAAGTACCCTTTCAAAGAATTTCCGATTGCCGATTTTTACAAAGAAGAATTCTTTGAGACCAAAAAGGTCGTGTACGTCCAACTAGTGCCCTAGCCTAAGCAACTAACTGATCATTAAATTTGGTATAGCAAGGCAGAAGCATACGCCTTGATAGCGCGCTTTTCACCAAAAGAATCTACCTTTTCGTGGGTTGTGGCCTTGATGCTGATTTCAGCTGTTTCTAAGTTCAAAATACCAGCCAAAACTACCTGCATTTGTTCGATATGAGGATTGACTTTCGGCGTTTCTAAAATGACCGTAGCATCGATATTGACAATACCATATCCTTTTTCACTGACCAAGCGAAACACCTCTTGGAGTAGAATCTTGGAATCTATTCCTTTGTATTGCGGGTCTTGATCAGAAAAATGGTAGCCGATGTCTCTGAGTGCTAAAGCCCCGAGTAAAGCATCGCAAATGGCATGAATAAGCACATCTGCGTCGGAATGCCCGACAGCGCCAAGCGGAGACGGAAGTTGAATACCTCCAATCCAAAGTGGGTAACCCTCAGCGAGCTGATGAACATCTACGCCGTAGCCAATGCGCAACTTTGGTTTGGCTTGCATTAGTTGCCACCAAGATTGAGGCGCAAGGTAAAGCGCAGGGTGTTGGCCAATGGGCTCTGGCGACCATTAAGGGAGGCTAAATAAGAGAAGTCGATGGCAAACATATTGTACTTGAGCGAGGCGCCTAGGTTCAAAAACTGGCGATTTCCTTTGCTTTTGTTTTCATAGAAGACACCGCCGCGCAAAGCTAAAACATCGCTATACCACCACTCAGCACCCGCTGCAATATTGATTTCTGCCAATTCTTCTTTGAGGCGAGTGCCTTTAACGATTTCGTAAGTACCGGCAGTATTCTGGATGTAGTCGCCGTTTTCATCTTCAGCCAAAACACCAGGCGCATCGTAAAAAGATTGCATCATAGAGGTGATGATACCGACATCGCCATCCATGCCCGCTAACATCACGTAATCGCCATTGATGAGCTTGTAAATTGCAGGAGTCGGGACCAATAAACGCTGAAGGTCTACAGAAAAGGTGACTTTATTGTATTCGTCAAATTCGGCCAAAAAGCTATTGCCAATTTTGAGGTTCATCGGGATGAAATCTCGGCGCGACAACTCAGAGTAAGCAACTTTGTTACCGATATTATTGATGGTCATGCCAAAGGTGTACGTACCGTCGGTACTGCCAATGTGCGCGTCGTCATTGAAATAACTAAACGACAAATCTGCAGCTCCCACCACACCTGGCTTGGTATTGACACCGGCAACCGGCAAACCACCGGTTAAGTTTGAATAGGCAAATTTAGCATTGACACCAATACTAAAGCGGTCGGCTAATTTGAAAGCATAGGCACCAACAAGTTCGAATTCACTTGGTTTGTCGTCGCGCAGTACATCGCCGTTGATATCTGTAAAGGTGATTTCTCCCAAACTAAAATAGCGCAAGGCCCCACCAATAGAATGTACTTTATTGAGTTGTTTGTAGCCCGCGAGGTAAGACAAATGGATGTCGTTGGTCAGTTGACGCAACCATGGTGTATATGACAAACTTACCTCAGATTTTTGCTTTGCAAAACTCAAAAGTGAAGTGTTCCAATAAACCGAAGTGGAGTTGGCACTCAGTGCGGTTCCGGCGTCGCCCATACCACCTGCCCGCGAATCTGGCGTAATGGCCATAAACGGCAAAGAGGTGGTAATGGTATTGAGCTGTAGGTCGTTGTCTGTGACGCCAGAACCGCCGGTAGGCTGTGCAAAGGCTTTTTGAGAAACGAATACCAAGCAAAGGCTGAGTACTACTGTATAAAATCCGGAACTTTTCATAGAGAGGGTAAAGATAGGGAATTTGAGGAATTTTTATTTCAAGATGACAAGTTTTTCGGTTTGCTCTGCATAGGCACCTTCTGGCGTTTGTACCCTCAAGCGATACAAGTAAGTTCCTCTTGCGAGTTCATCGCCGAAGTCATCGTGGCCATCCCAGTACAAACCGCTAATTCTGAAGCCGCTTGTGGGTACTTCTTGTGCTATTGTTTTGACCAAACGGCCCGACACAGTAAAGATTTGAATTTGCACATCCAAAGAAGAACAAGATTGATTGTGTTCAAACATAAATTCGGTTCGGGTGGTGAATGGATTAGGA
>JBIKZM010000268.1:0-2677 GCA_044354735.1 Crocinitomicaceae bacterium | reverse complement strand
CAAGAACAAACACCTTCAAACCCCAACGCATGATACAAGTAGGTATTATTATGGGCAGCAAGTCTGACTGGCCAATTATGCAAGAAGCCAAAATTATTTTAGAGCAATTTGGCATTGCAGCCGAAGCTGAGGTAGTTTCTGCACACCGCACGCCAGAAAAAATGTTTGCTTACGCCAAGTCTGCGGCAAGCAGAGGGCTCAAAGTGATCATTGCTGGCGCAGGAGGAGCCGCTCACCTTCCCGGCATGACCGCCTCCATGACTTCATTGCCCGTGATTGGTGTTCCGATCAAGTCTTCGAATTCTATAGACGGCTGGGACTCCATTCTTTCGATTTTACAAATGCCCAACGGCATTCCTGTGGCTACTGTGGCGCTCAACGGCGCCAAAAACGCAGGGCTTCTCGCAGCGCGCATTATTGCCGCGTTTGATCCGGCAGTTCAAGCGCAAATAGATGCGTACATGGCCGATATGGCTCAGCAGGTGCTAGACGCCAAACTCTAAATTTAAATTCTTTTATTTTCAGCTTTTACTCGTAGAGTAGGTACTTGCTGCGTGTACGTAAAAACGCGTCTAAACCCGGCTGCCAGGTAGCGCGGATTTCTCTGGCAGACCAACCTTTGTCTAGTTGCTCTTTTAAAGTGGCTGTTCCTGCCAAGCGGTTAAAGAAAGCGGGTTGATCTATAAATGTGCTGGAGTCTGCGAGTAATTCTTTGGCCGTGATGAGGTAATTGAGATTGAGTTGATAGCTTCTTTTGCTGGTGTTTTGGCTCAGTTCAATGCCTTGGCAGATTTTGTTGAGGTGCAGCGGGTTTTTAGCGCCAATGGTAGGGATTGGCATGAATTGATAATTCTGGGTTGGGAATTTAGGGTGACCGTATATTTCAAAAGGTTTGTCAGTGCCGCGGCCTACGCTCACTGTTGTGGCCTCAAATAAACAAAGACTTGGGTAGAGCGCAATGGCTGCGTCAGTTCTTAAATTAGGAGATGGCGCTACCGGTAGTGAATAAGGGAGTTTGTGTTTGTAGTTTTTACAGGGAATAACCCACAGCTGACAGCGCCGGCTGTTGTGTAGCCAGCCTTCACCATTGATCATCATGGCGTATTCGCCGATGGTCATGCCGTAGACAATGGGTACGGGGTGCATGCCTACAAAAGACTTAAAAGCAGCTTCTAATACCGGGCCGTCGATGTAGTGGCCGTTCGGATTGGGCCGATCCAAAACCACCATTTGTTTGTTGTTTTCAGCACAAGCCTCCATCACATAATGCAAAGTGGAGATGTAGGTGTAGAAGCGCACGCCGACGTCTTGGATATCGTAAATAATAATGTCGACATCGAGTAATTGTTGGTCGGTGGGTTTTTTATTGGAGCCGTAAAGCGACACAAGCGGAAGCCCGGTTTTGTCGTCGGTGCTGTGGCCGACGTGTTGCCCGGCGTCGAGGTCTCCTCTGAAACCATGCTCCGGAGAAAATACTTTTACCACATTGAGCTTCAATGACAAAAGTGTGTCTACTAAATGTACGCCATTTACTACAGATGTTTGGTTTGCCACTACAGCAATGCGTTTTCCGGCGAGTGAGTCGACGAAAAGATGCAGGCGGTCTATGCCGAGTTGAGGCGCTGCTAAGCTCGGTTGTTTTTGCTGTGCTTGAACGGCCGGAAAACCAGCAAGTGATATAGAATCTTCTTCGATGACGATGGTTTCGGCAAATTGAACTGGGCTAGGGCTAAATGTTTTGGGTGCAAAAAGCCCACAAGCGGTGAGCAAAAATAGCAGCAGCGCCAAAGAAGCCAAAACCTTTGTGTATTTTTGGACTTGAAAAAAAACTAATTTGTCATTCGAGCGCTTCATATCTTCTAGGCTGATTCGTCAAAAGCACCTTGAGCTTCGGGTTTCTAGGCCTGTGCTTCGGATCTCTGTACTGAGTATTGCGCTTGCTATTTTGGTCAATTCCTTAACGCTAGCCATTGTGAGCGGGTTTCAGCAAAAAATCAAGGACAAAATTACGGGTTTTAATGCTCCCCTTTTCATTTCTAAGGCGGGTTCTGCACATATTTTTGAAGCCGAAGCCCTAGACCGCCGCATTCCTTTCTTGAATGAACTACAGCAAATCCATGGTGTAAGTAGCATTCATGCGGTTGCTTTCAAGCCGCTGTTGTTGCAGTCTTCGCGCTTCAACGACACCATTCAAATTTCAGGCGGTGAAGATTCCCTCGTGCAGCGCCAAGACATGCTCGGCCTCATGCTCAAAGGGGTAGATCAGCATTATGATTGGGCCTTTATCCGTTCACATCTCGTCAAAGGAAGGCTTCCAAAAAAGGAAAATATAAATGAAGTATTACTTTCATTAGATATAGCTAATAAACTGAATATCAAATTAAATAATGATATTTCTGCATATCATATCAAGCAACAGCCTATTCTTAAAAAGTTAAAAGTTGTCGGTATTTACAACACCGGTTTTCTCGAGTACGACCAGAAGCTTGTTTTTGGCAATTTAGCTTTGGTCCAGCAAATGAGCGACAACGGTACCAAGATATCACTGCGCCCCGAAATGGATGGTAAAGCACAATTTTTAATTAAAGTAGAAATTGAAGGAGACCCATCTAATTTGTTGTTTGATTGGGGTTTAGGTAAAGACATTTACACAGCACAACGCTTTGCTTCCTTCAAA
>JBIKZM010000267.1:0-2679 GCA_044354735.1 Crocinitomicaceae bacterium | reverse complement strand
CTTCGATAAGTAAGCGCGCGAGTTGATTTTATCGTTGCCTACTTCTACGTATTCTAAGCCATTAGAAACAACATCAAAAACGGTTTTGTCGGGGTGGATATCCTTATGGCTTTGGTCAACGTAGCCAATTTTTACGGTTTCACCAACGGTGAACTCCCCATGGTCTGCAGCAAGTTCTGCCATGATCATTTTAAAAATGGTGGTTTTACCCGCACCATTGGGGCCAATGATACCAACAATTCCGGCAGGTGGTAATTTAAAGTTGAGGTCGTCGTAGAGGAGTTTGTCGCCAAAAGCCTTGCCTACATGGAGTGCGTCGATGACGTTGTTGCCTAAGCGCGGGCCATTTGGAATGGGCATTTCGAGTTTGGCTTCTTTTTCACGAGAGTCGGCAGACAACATTTTGTCGTAGTTCTGCAAACGCGCTTTGCTTTTGGCCTGACGCGCCTTAGGGTTCATGCGCACCCAATCGAGCTCGCGAGCCAACATTTTCTGGCGTTTGGATTCTGTTTTTTCTTCTTCTTGCAAACGCTTGCCTTTTTGCTCGAGCCAAGAGGTGTAATTGCCTTTCCATGGAATACCTTCTCCACGGTCGAGCTCGAGGATCCAGCCGGCCACATTGTCTAGGAAGTAGCGGTCGTGGGTAACGGCAATAACGGTTCCTTTGTATTGCTGGAGGTGTTGCTCAAGCCAATCGATAGATTCTGCATCTAAGTGGTTGGTTGGCTCATCTAGCAGGAGTACATCTGGGTTTTGCAAAAGTAAACGGCAAAGTGCTACGCGGCGGCGCTCACCACCTGAAAGCGTTCCAATGAGTTGGTCGTCGGGAGGGCAGCGCAAGGCGTCCATGGCGCGCTCTATTTTGGTGTCGAGCTCCCACGCATCTAGCGCATCAATTTTGTCCTGCACTTCGCCTTGGCGCGCAATGAGTTTGTCCATTTTGTCTGGATCAGACATGATGTCTTCATCCATAAAGGAATTGTTGATCTCTTCGTATTCGGCAAGCACATCTACAATTTCTTGAGCGCCCTCGAGCACGATATCACGCACAGTTTTGTTAGGGTCAAGATCGGGTTCTTGGGGCAAGTAGCCTACAGAATAACCCGGAGAAAACACGACATCACCCTGGAAAGATTTATCTAGCCCCGCGATAATTTTCATGACGGTAGACTTACCGGATCCGTTCAAACCGATGATGCCTATTTTGGCACCATAAAAGAAAGATAAATAGATGTTTTTAATGATTTGCTTGCCTTGAGGGGTCACTTTGGACACCCCAACCATGGAGAAAATGATTTTTTTGTCGTCTGACATATTGCTTATTTATCGAGTTCGTATTGTGAATATTGCTTGCTTTGGAGCACTTCAATGGCCTGTTGAAGAATTTCATTGGTTTCGTTATAGACTTGAAACATTTCGTTGGTGCTCCAGAGGTCTTGGGCCAAAACTGCTTTCAAGCGCAACTTAATGAGTTTTTCACTTGTTGCATATTCCTTCTCGTCAAATAACAAGGTGGCATCTTCTTGCGTCACGTGTGCAAAAAACGCAGCCATAAAGGTTTCATCACAAGTAAAATTATTCTTAAAAGCGAGAATATCTGGGTATTGCGCTTTCAAAGCAGCTCTATTGGCATTGATGTATTTAAATGCAAAGTTATTGACGTGCCCTCCTTGAATCAGCTTTGAAAAATAGGTGCTGCTTTCTGTGGTGTCTAGGGCAACAAATACGTCGGGCATAATGCCGCCGCCGCCGTATACCGTACGCTTGGTTTTGAGCGTTTTGTACATCAGGGAATCTGGCATTTTGATCGAATCTTTCAAGAAAAATTCGCCATTGAGGTAGCGCTGATTCAAGTCTTTGCGGTACGTTTCGGTATCTTGATATGGCTTTTGAATATGGCGGCCTGTTGGCGTGTAGTAGCGCGCAATGGTGAGGCGCATTTCGGAACCATCGCTCAAGGGCATGGGGCGTTGTACGAGGCCTTTTCCATAGGTGCGGCGACCAATAATTAAGCCGCGGTCCCAATCTTGGATGGCCCCTGATAAGATTTCACTTGCACTCGCTGCGTATTCGTCGGTTAAAATAATAAGTGGCCCGTCTTCAAAAAGTCCTTTTTTGCCGGCTCTAAGGTCGGAGCGTGGTTGGGCACGGCCTTCTGAATACACGACAAGTTTATCGCCAGACAAAAATTCGTCGCCAAGTTTGTGGGCAGCATCTAGCAAACCACCGCCATTGCCTTGTAAATCAAAAATGAGGCTTTTCATGCCTTGCTGTTTAAGGCTGAGCAATGCATTTTGCACCTCTTGAACAGTAGTTTTGGAAAAGCTATTGAGCTTGATGTAGCCAATTTCTTTGTCGATCATGTAGGCGGCATCTACTGAAAATACGGGAATTTTATCTCTGGTAATCGTGAAATCTAAAAGTTTGCCTTTGCGATTGACGGTCACTTTTACTTTGGTACCGAGGTCACCCATGAGTTTTTGGCGCACTTGGTCGTTTTTGATGCTGATGCCGGCCACATTTTGACCATCTACCTGCACAATTTGATCACCAGGTAAAATGCCTAATTTCTCCGACGGACCACCTGGAATAGTGGCCACCACACTAATGGTATCTTTCATGAGTTGAAAACGCACGCCAATCCCGACAAAACTGCCGTTGATTTGCATTTGGGCGTCG
>JBIKZM010000046.1:0-8068 GCA_044354735.1 Crocinitomicaceae bacterium | reverse complement strand
GCCTGGATAGCGTCTTGAAGAGGGCTTGATTTCTTCAAGGTCTAGGTTGTCTAGCATCTTGCGGCGGCTAGTGGCTTGTTTGGATTTTGCCGCATTGGCAGAAAAACGAGAAATAAACTCCATGAGTTCTTTTTTCTTTTCCTCTGCTTTTTTGTTTTTGTCTGCGCGCTGACGCAAAGCAAGTTGCGAAGATTGGTACCAGAAGGTGTAGTTTCCGGTAAACATATTGAGTTTACTGAAGTCGATGTCACAGATGTGCGTACAAACTGTATCTAAGAAGTGACGGTCGTGAGAGACCACAATGACTGTATTTCTGAAGTCGAGCAGGAAGTCCTCGAGCCAAGCAATGGTTTTGAGGTCGAGGTCGTTGGTAGGCTCATCCAAAATCAGTACGTCGGGGTTGCCAAAAATGGCTTGTGCCAATAATACACGTACTTTGAGGTCATTGGAGAGGTCTTCCATGAGCATATAATGCTTGGATTCGTCTATGCCGAGGTTGCTGAGTAGCGTTGCCGCATCGGTTTCGGCATTCCAGCCTTCGAGGTCTGCAAATTCTCCTTCGAGCTCGGCGGTCTTCATGCCGTCTGCGTCGCTGAAATCTTCTTTGGCGTAGAGCGCATCTTTTTCGACCATGATCTCATAAAGGCGCTTGTGGCCCATGATCACGGTTTGCAAGACCTGAATTTGGTCAAATTCAAAGTGATTTTGCTTGAGTACAGCCATGCGCTTGCCCGGCTCGAGGTCTACACGACCCGTTGTGGGGTCTTGGTCACCGGTTAAAATTTTGAGAAAAGTAGATTTGCCGGCACCATTAGCGCCAATAACGCCGTAGCAGTTGCCATTGACAAATTTGACGTTTACATCGTCAAAGAGTACGCGTTTACCGAATTGTAAGGAGAGGTTGGATACCGAAAGCATGCTATAAATTTTTGCGCAAAGATAGGCAAAAGATATCAGCTATTGGCGCAAGTGTAGATGTAGGCAGGTGGGAAGTTCAAAACAGTATAGTCTATAGAAACCTTTTCAAAATGAGCACCATATAGCTTTTTGAGTCCGCGGGTGTATTGAAATTGGATCAGTTTGCCTTGTTCTTCTAGATTTACTTTGATGGCTTCCAAAATGGATGTCCGTAATGCTTTCGGAAAATTTGATAAAGGCAAGGAGGACAAGATGAAGTCTGCTTTAGAAAGCTTCAATCCTTGAAGAATGCTCGTGAGGTCTCCGGCTGAACCATGAATGAGATGCAGGTTTGGGTGCTGGAACTTCTTTTGTAAGTCTTCAAAGAAGGTGTCGTTGAGTTCAATCACCACCAAGTGGCAATTTGCCGATATTTTGGAGAGTAGTTCTTTGGTGAATACACCTGTGCCAGGTCCCAATTCGACGATTACATTAGCCTGCTCGAAATGGATGGGCTGGAGCATTTTTTTAGTTAAAAAACCAGAGCTTGGCAACATAGAGCCTACCATTCGGTTGGCTTTGAAAAATTCGCGAAGAAAGGATCTTTTTGACATTAGAGTTGGGCTAATGATGCTTGAGCCCCTTGAATGATACCAATGATTTGACCTTGGAGTGTGTGATTTTGGAATGGGCTAAAGCGCCATTGTTCTGAACGCATGTTGGGCGTGTAGGCTATACTTGGGTCAAAAAGAGTGAGTTCTGCCCTTGAGCCAATTTCAATTGTTGGCTGCGGGAGGTCTAAAACTTTTCTTGGGCCCATATTGAGTGCATTTAAGATATTGAGTGCGGTGTCTGGATATTTGGTATTGAGCGCTGCAAAGACGGTTTCTAGTTGAGGTGCGCCGAAATGTGCGAGGTCAAATTCAAGGTCTTTTTCTTCGGGGTCGCCAGGGCGGTGGTCACTGACAATGGCGTCTAAGGTGCCATCGTGCAGGCCTGCCCAAAGCGCTTGCTGATCGGCTTCGGTTCTGAGCACAGGCAATACTTTGAAACGGGTATCATAACCGAGCATTTCGGCTTCAGTAAAACATAAATTCATGACATGGACATCGGCCGTGAGGTCAAGGCCTTCTTTTTTGGCATTGCGGATGAGTTCTACCCCGGTTGCCGTGCTGACACCAGAAAGATGCATTTTGCCACCGGTGTATGCCAATAAGCGAATATTGCGCTCAATTTCAATGATTTCAGAGACGTGCGGGTCTGCTTTTAGCCCTGTTCGGGTAGAGGCGCTGCCTTCGTTGACTTGTGCTTTGGCACTTAGCGAAGCATTGCGGGCAAGTAGGGCTACACGGCCGCCGAAATCTTTGGTGTAAAGTAAAGCGCGGTTCAGTAAGCCTGCGCTCACGCTATGGGTGTCGTCGGTGAAAAGCCGAACACCTTGTTGGTAGAGCTCATACATTTCGGCGAGTTCTTCTCCAGCGTTTCCTTTGGAAAGTGCGCCATTGACACCTAATAAGGTGGTGCTGTTGGTGCTTTGTTGCTGAACATAGCTCACCAGCGCTTTGTTGTCGATAACTGGTTGGGTGCCGGGCTGAATGTACACGCGCGTGTAGCCCCCGGCACTGGCTGCATCTAAGCCCGAAACGATGGTTTCTTTGTGCTCGTAACCGGGGTCACAGAAGTCTGCCTTGAGGTCTACAAAGCCGGTTGTCAGGCATAGCTGCGGTGAATTGACCTGAAGTGCATCTGCATGATCGAGCGCAGCGGCTATTTCAGTTATTTGACCATCTTCGACGAGTACGGTACAAGTTTTTTTGTTCCAGCTCGATTGTGGGTCGAAGATTGTTGCGTTGTTGAGTTGAATTTTCATTTCCACCATTTTAACAATGAGAGTTCGGCTAATAGACAAAGGAGTCCAAAAATAAGCAGGTAGCGCCAATAGCTTTTGGTGTCGTCGAGCTGAATGGCTGTGAGGCTTTGTCCTTCTTTGATCTGGTTAAAAGTACAATTTTTTATTCCGTTACTTTCCATAAGTTCCAATAATGCGCTTTCTTCGAGGAGCTCAAGTTTGGATTCTGTGCGGTTATTGTTGAGTGCTAATTGCGCTAAAACTTCTGTTCCTTTGAGCGCGTATATGCCGGCCTTGAGTTTTTCTAATGCGGCGCTGCCTCCAATTTGAATGCGCAATTGATTGGGCGTGGCAATATACTGTGCAATGAATTCAGTTTGGTCTGAAATAAAGCGCACCGGCACTTCTTCTTGGTGGTTGGCCCGCACTTTTATTTGCGCATCTTTTCCGAGAATGGCATAAGCAGGATAGCGCTCGCTTGCGTATTCTCCACAGCGCAATAAGATAGTCGGGAACAATGACTGGTTCACGAGGCTCCCAAAAGAGTTTTGCAGCGCAGTAGTGAAAAGAAAAGCTGTGTTGTTGGCCCGCATGAAAAGGGCTTGCCCCGAACGCGAAATGAGCAGTGGGGTAGCGCTGCTTTGGGCTTGGTTTTGAATACCGTACGCTTTTTTGACAAGTGGTACGTTGAGGCGTTCTTGTTTTTTCTCAAACACTCCTTTGAAAAAAGGGTCTTCGTCGTTGATGCGCTGTAAATTGAGTGCGTTGGATTGCAGCGCGCCAAGTTCGGGTAACGAAAGTGCTTGAAGTAGTGGTTTGTAATCGTTTAAACGGATGTTTTCACCTGGAATAATCAAAATGCGCTGTCCGTTTTGGTGCGCTGTGCTGAGTTCATCGCTCAGGCTGCTAGAGATTTCATCGAGGCCATTGAGCACAATTAGATCTGCCTCCGCGAGTGTGTTTGCTGCTACCTCGCCGGGAGCAGCAGTTTGCACGTTGTAGCGGGCCTCCACAGCATAGGCACGGGCCACATTAGGGCTTGAGTTGGCTTCTTCAATAAGGTAGACATTGGTGCGCTCAGGCACTTCATAAGAAAAATACCAGGTGTCGTCGAAATGAATTTGTTGGTCGTTGATTTGGACCTGACCTTGTACAAAGTTTTTGTTGGTTTCCGTATATGGGAAACTAGCTATTTGGCTGTTGTTGGCGCCAATTTGCAAAAACATAGTGCGCTTTATTTTGCCGATTTTCACCTGAAGCTCTAGGCGCTTTTTGGCTTGTTCGCCAAAGTTTTGTACCCTCACCATAAGGGTTTGCTCGGTTTGGAGCTGATGGGTAGGCTTGGCAAACCAAATGCTATCGATATAGGCATTCTGAATCTGCTGCGCCTTGAGTTGGTACGTGTAAAATGATTGGTTGGCCTGCGGTTTTTGCGCCTTCAGTTTGGCTTGGCTTTGTTGAAAATCTGAGATGAATATTTGTTGGATTTGCCCGAGTTTTTCTTTTTGACTTTGGTGTCTTTCGATCTGACGTTGCTGCCAAGTAAGGACGTCGTCTAGAGAGCGACTCAAGGCATAGATATCTAATTTGTCTAGGTAGCTCAGTGCTTCGGCCTTGCTTTGAAAACGCTGTTCGGAATGATTGAGCTGGTTGCTACAAATCAAGACGCGGGTATCTGGCTTGACTTCTTGCAGCATTCTTTTGGCGAGTTCTCTGCCTTCCGAGAAGAGCGAGCCTTCGGTGCCAATGGCACTCATGGAGAAGGAGTTGTCTAGGTAAATAAGCAAGGCAGGTTTGCCGGCATTTGCGCTTGCATCTTTTTGCAGTTGCGGCTGGGCAAAAGCAAAAATAATGGCTGCGAGCGCGAGAATTCGGGTTAATAAGACCAGCAAATGCTTGAGTTTTCTAGTGCTTTGCTGTTCTTTTTCAAGAAACTGGATGAAGCGCAAAGAAGAAAAATAGAGCGTCTTGCGTTTTCTAAAATGAAAAAGGTGGATAACAATAGGAATCAGTAGCAAAAAAAGGAACCATAAGCGTTCTGGGTGTACAAATTCCATATTTCTATAGGGGAGTTGTGCTTAATTTTTCAATACATCTAGGCGCTTCTTGTATTCTTGAGCCTTTTCAATATTGCCTAATTTCATGTTGGTTTTGTAGAGGATATCAAGAATAGCTTTGTCATCGGCGTTTTGAGAAACATATTTTTCTAATGGCTCTAGAGCTTGTTTGAACAAATCCATGGCTTCTGCTTCTAATTTAGCGGCTTTTGGGTCTTTGTAGTCGAGCTCAATGGTGGCATTGCGTTTTTCTACAGCGAGGTTGTAGAGGTGCGCGCCAAGTTGGTACAATGCCTCGTTGTAAGCTGGATCAATTTCTAGGGCTTTTTGGAGCGCTGCAGTTGCTTTTTCGTTCTCTTTTTTGTCCATGTAGCTGGTGCCGAGAACGTAGTAAAGCTGCTTGTTTTGCGGATCGAGTTCAAGTGCTTTGTTGATGTATTTTTCTGTAGCTGCTGCGTCGCCTTTTTGTAAATTGATATTGACCATGCTGATCAGGATATCGATATTTTTTGGCATGGCCTCGGAGATTCTTCCTGCAAAAGCCAATGCTTCATCGTATTTTTTGGCAGCAAGGTAGTCTTCTACGGCATAGTTAGCGGCTAGTGAGGTATTCACCTCAGCGTCTTTGAAGTCTTCGCCTAAAAAGGTTTTGATTTCGTGTGCTGCTAAAAACGCATCGGCAGCTGCTTCGTATTTTTTAGCATTGTAAGCAACGATACCTGCATTGAAAACGAAATCGGCACGGCCATTGATGAAGTTTTGTGCGTCGGCGGTGTAGGTTTTCTTAGGGTCTTCGAGGACTTTCTTGAAGCTGGCCACCGAAGTCTCTTTCCATTGTTGGGTGGTAGCAGCATCGGAAACGCCTTTGTTTTCCATGGCGTTCACCTCAATGAGGGCGTAATAAATTTGTGCGCGGCAAAGATGCATCTTGAAATCTTCAGCGGTTTCTGCATTGACTGCAGCGAGGTCGATGAAGCTTTTGGCTTCGGTAACCGTTTTTTTGTTGGCTGCGATTTCGCCCATTGGGTTGTATTTGCGCATCAAGAGGATGGCGTCAGTTACGTTTTTCTTTTGGGCAAATGTAGCTGTGCTCAATACAAGGCTCAGACCAGCTAGGAGGAGTTGTTTTTTCATAAGTTAATTTTATTCGCTTTGCGCTTCGTTGTTTTCAATTTCCGTGCCATTTTCTGTGTCGTCATCAGACGTCTCATCTTCATCTTCGTCATCGGCGCGCGGTACGCGGGCAATGGCGGCAATTTCTGCTTTGGCCTTTAAATTAATGAGTTTGACGCCTTGTGCGGCACGGCCCATGGTGCGAAGGGTGTCGATGTGCATGCGTATGGTGACGCCTGATTTGGTGATGATCATGAGGTCGTCTTCGTCAAAAACATTTTGGATAGAGAGCAACTTACCGGTTTTTTCAGTGATGTTGAGTGTTTTCACACCTTTACCACCGCGGTTGGTGATGCGGTAAACTGGTTCTTTGTCTTCGGGGTCGTTGAGGAAGGTGCGTTTGCCATAGCCTTTTTCTGAAACCACGAGAATGGTTGAGAAGATATCCTCGACGCAGATCATGCCTATAACGCATTCTTGATCAGAGCTGAGGTTCACGCCGCGTACACCTGAGGCATTGCGGCCCATCGGACGCACGGTAGATTCGTTGAAGCGGATGGCACGGCCGTCGCTGGTTGCCAATACGATTTCGTTGTTGCCGTTGGTGAGTTTCGCCTCTAGAAGTTCGTCGTTGTCGCGGATACCGATGGCGTTGATGCCATTGCTGCGCGGACGCGAATAAGCTTCGAGTGAGGTTTTCTTGATGACACCTTGTTTGGTACACATCACGATAAAGTTGTTTTCTACATATTCTTTGTCGGTGAGGTCAAGGACCTTGACGTAGGCCTTGACTTTGTCGTCGCCTGGAATATTGATGAGGTTTTGGATGGCGCGTCCTTTTGAGGTTTTGCTGCCTTCCGGAATTTCGTAGACACGCATCCAGAAACAACGTCCTTTTTCGGTAAAGATGAGGAGGTAGTTGTGATTGGTGGCCACAAAAAGGTGTTCTAAGAAGTCTTGGTCGCGGGTGGCGGAGCCTTTGGAGCCCATGCCGCCACGGTTTTGAACTTTGTATTCGGCCAAGTTGGTGCGCTTGATATAGCCTGCATGAGAGATCGTGACTACCACTTCATCGTCGGCGATGAGGTCTTCCATGCGCATTTCGCTGGAGTTGTATTCGATTGACGAGCGGCGTTCGTCGCCGTATTTTGAGCGCACTTCCATGAGCTCATCTTTGATGATTTGCATGCGGCGCTCTTCTCTGTCGAGGATGTCTTTGAGGTCTGCGATGAGCGTCATAAGCTCGTCGAATTCGGCGCGCAGTTTGTCTTGTTCGAGACCAGTGAGTTGGCGCAAGCGCATGTCGACGATCGCGCGCGTTTGGATATCTGACAAGCCAAAGCGTGTGGCCAAGCGATCGCGGGCCGCGTCTGGACTAGGAGATGTCTTGATGATTTCAATGACTTCGTCGATGTTGTCAGAGGCAATGATGAGACCTTCTAAGATGTGTGCGCGTTCTTCGGCTTTGCGGAGTTCAAAACGCGTGCGGCGAATGACTACTTCGTGACGGAATTCGACAAATTCTTGGATCAGATCTCTGACATTCAATAAGCGCGGACGGCCATCTACCAAGCAAATGTTGTTGACAGAGAAAGAGGTCTGGAGTTGGGTAAACTTATAAAGTTTGTTCAGGACAACATTGGCAATTGCGTCGCGCCTGATTTCAAACACGATGCGCATCCCGTTGCGGTCAGATTCGTCGCGCAGATCGGAGATGCCTTCAATTTTTTTGTCGTTGACCAAATCGGCGATCTTTTTGATCATTTCGGCCTTGTTGACCTGATAAGGGATTTCAGTGACAATAATTTGCTCGCGGCCGTTTTCTTCTTCGATTTCTGCTTTTCCGCGGATCACAACGCGGCCACGCCCTGTAAGGAAAGCATCGCGTACGCCTTCGTAACCGTAAATGATACCGCCTGTAGGGAAATCTGGCGCTTTGATATAGTTGAGTAATTCTTCTGGGGTGATATCGCGGTTTTCGATGTAGGCGATGGTACCGTCCACAACTTCGGTGAGGTTGTGTGGGGCCATGTTAGTAGCCATACCAACGGCGATACCAGCAGCACCATTGACCAATAGGTTAGGGATTTTGGTTGGCAAAACGCTTGGCTCTTGAAGGGAGTCGTCGAAGTTAGGTCGGAAATCGACGGTT
>JBIKZM010000266.1:0-2684 GCA_044354735.1 Crocinitomicaceae bacterium | reverse complement strand
AATCAAGATACCTGCAATAAGTGCAAGTGCAATAGCCAAGAATGAGATAATTGCTGAAAAGCCCCCGGCGGTTTTTTGTTTTTTGTCCATAATGATCGTTTTTATTTTTTCATTTTTACAATTGAATGCCAAATATAAAAAAACTTTAGCCCCTTTTCAAAACGAAATTTACATGTTTCCGTTAGCCAGACGCAGAATTATTGTATTTCTTACACAAACTCGGACAATTTGAGTACTTTAAGTCCAAGACTTCAGATTTGCCTCCACAAAAGTTAATATAGATTTAACATACTTTTTTCAATGCTTGAGTGCCTTTTATGGCTACTTGCGAAAAACAAAACTGATCAAAGAGGTAGTTGCGAATTTCAATAACAGATAATTGTTTTCATGCCATAGATTTGCGATGAAGGCGAGTTGCTAGTTGTTTTTGTAACATAAAAGTTTGTATCTTTTGCTTTGCTATGAGATTTTATTTAGTTGACAGAATAGAAGAAATAATCCCTGGTCAAAAGGCATCAGGAATCAAATGTTGGACTTTATCAGAAGATTACTTTGCCGAACATTTCCCGGGTTTTCCTATCGTGCCAGGGGTATTACAAATCGAAACAATGGCCCAACTCATGGGGATCCTTATTGAGCATTCACACGCCGAGGCCTTTCCGGGAGAAGGGCGTTGTTATCCGATTTTGAGCATCGTTCAGAAAGCAAAATTCCGCGACATCATCATTCCAGGCGACCAAAGTCATATTGAAGTGGTCCTTACTTCGCTCGACACCATGCGCGCAACGGGCAGTGCCAAATTGCTTGTCGAAGGAAAGGTGCGCGCCGAAGCAGACTTAAGCTTTACGATATTAGAGGCCAAGCAGGCGAGCAACAATCCGTTTATTAGCCAGCGCGACGAATATTATTTGTCGCTAAATGTAAAGGAGACGCTCAAAAAGCGCTAATGCTCGCCACCATCACCGCTATCGGATTTTGGGAAAGCACACTGTTTTCTGTAGACGGAAGTATCGGGCCGCGCACTGACCTTATGCCCAATCAGGCAAAACCACAGCTGCAACTTCCGAATTTAGATGCTGCATTTAGACAGTTGGCGCTCGATCCAACGCATCCGAATTACCCCAAGCCCAGCGATCTCAAAATTTTGCGAAATGATACCATCGCTGCCCTCATTTTGAGTCAGCAAATGCAGGCTTTTCATCAATGGGATGTTTCTTTTTTGGAGCAGGGTGCGCTACTTGTAGCCAACAGCAATTTTATCGACGACGACGTGCTCGATTTTGAAGCAATAGCAAGTGCGGTAAGTCAGCTGCAAAATGCCCAAGATGCTTCAACAGAAAATAAATTATTTGGTTCCACCATTTCGCCGCTACTTCCGCTGCGCACCTTGACCAATGGCGCTCAAAGTTTTATTGCCCAATATTTAGGCTTTCACGGGACCGCAACTACCTACGGAAGTACGTCACTTGCCAGTGTCCAAGCGTTGCGCGATGCCTGCAACTTGTTACAAATTGCAGCGAGCCCCGCCGTATTGGTTGGCGGCTGTCATTACGCTAATTTGTTTTCTTTTCTCAATAATTGTTTGCTCTTACCCGACACAACTGGTTACGCCGAGGCAAGTGCCGCAAGTTTTTTAATGGTGACGCCTTATGATCAAAGTGCTGAGGGTAAATATAATTTACATATCACGCAATTTTATCATGACTTTGCAGCGCTTCAAGGAGAGCGCGTAGATTGGTTGTTTTATGGCGGTGCCTTTACCCCACATCAAGACCTCGAATTGAAAGCGCGCTGTGAACAATTACAATTTCAGGAAGCCTTTAGTTGGTTTGCACATACGGGCAACCTCGGAGCAGCTGAACTTGGAATGCTCTTGGCAGCGGCTGCAAATTGGCTGCAAATAGGTCAAACTGCAGTCATTGTTTTGCAAGACGCCTATGGTGTTGTTGAACTCTTTAAAGTCCAAAAGGCATGAGTAGGGCAAAAGTATACATACTCGACACCCATACTTTGAGTCCGCTTGGCCTGGGTACTGAGGCATTATTGGCATCTTTGAAAAAGCAGCAGCGTACAGCAGCACCGATTACTCAGTTCGACGCGGCCGGTTTGAGCCAAACCCATGCTTGTGAAGTGGCACAGGCTCATTTAGCGCAGCTTCAAGAACTTTCAGAGGCCTGGCAAGTTGTGGCGGCCAACGATCGAAAATTTGCGCTTTGGGCCAGTGTTTTAGAAAGCAAGCGCACTGTATTACAAGCTTTATTTGGCAAAACTTCAAAAGCGAGAACAGCGCTTTTTCTCGGCTTGGGGGCCAATGCTTTTCCGGTTCAACGCATTGCCATGTCTGTTGCAGACTATTCCGCATTTGGGCTGAACGAAGCCATTGCCCAACTTAATTTCTATAACGGCAAAAAAGCCAATTCCATCTTCAATCATGCCGATTTATACGGCGCCTATTTTGCACAAGAAATTGCACCCTTCGGCTTTTGCCGCAATTTAATGACCGCTTGCTCGAGTAGCACCCAAGCCATCGCTTTTGGCGCTGCTCACATTATGGCGGGGCAGGCCGATTTAGTATTGGCTGGAGGCACAGACTCGATCATCAATCAGTTTGCCTACATTTCTTTTGGTAAATTGGGTGTTTTGAGCCCCGACCAATGCAAGCCTTTCGATACAGGGCGCAACGG
>JBIKZM010000045.1:0-8074 GCA_044354735.1 Crocinitomicaceae bacterium | reverse complement strand
CATTACCTACGGGCAGCTCGAAGGTTCGGCACCAACCGATGGCATGCGCTACACAGAACACACCACTTTAGATGGTATTGTTGCCAAATACAATACGGGCAACCCCGATTTTGAACTCTTGCCGCGCATGCTCGACTTACAGGCGGCCAAAAATTACGGGCCATATGCGCAAGGCGATGAATTGTGGGTTTGTTTTACGGGCTCTAACCACACCACCGGCGGCAATTCTGGCTCTCCGGTTCTCGATGAAAACGGCTACCTCATGGGCCTCAATTTTGACCGCAGTTGGGAGAGCACCATGAGCGATTATTTGTTCGATCCGAACCGCTGCCGCAACATTGTAGTCGATATCCGCTATGTGCTGTGGGTCATGGATATTTACTCCGGCGCCAAACACTTGGTCGATGAAATGACCTTAATGAAAGAATAAATCTATATTTGCTTTTTATTTTCAAACCTATTGCGTTTTCTCGAATGAAGAACTCCTTAATATTGCTTGTTTTTGGCTTGTCAATAGCCTTTACCGGACACGCCAACAAAGACCTTGCGATCCCTGTATCTAAAAAAATTGAAGGCTTTTTAGTTGATTTCAAGACCAAGTCTGATGTCGAGGAGGTTGAGGTACAACTCAAATCATTGGTTACCGGTAAAGTATATACTTCAGAAACCGACGAGAACGGAAAATTTTCTTTCAGAAATATCCCGATTGGTAAATCAAAATTGCGCTTAATTGACAAAGATTACCGCCCAACAGTATTAAAAATATTTGAAACAAACGCCAAAGAACATCTTATCCATTATACATTTAGCCAAACAGAACCTTTTAAAGCACAATTAAAAGTTTCCTGGTTGTTCAACTGGGGCGACTACCAAGGCAAAGAACATTATTGGTCGCATATGGTGGCCCGCATCATTCTTGTGATATACGGTTTGTGTTTGCTCTTGATTTTCTTCTACAGTGTCATCCAATTGAGTTTGGCCATCGCCTATGTCAAGAACAAGAAGAAACAGTTAAGCCGCGTTACCCCACCATTTGATCTAGCCAACGCACCCAAAGTAACGGTTCAATTGCCGATGTACAACGAAATGTATGTAGCGGAGCGCATCATCGAAACCTGCGCTGAAATAGATTACCCGCGCGATAAATTCCAAATCCAGGTACTCGACGACTCCACAGACGAAACCAAAGACATCATTGCCAACAAGTGTGCTGAAATAGCTGCTAGAGGCATCAATATCCAGCATATCCACCGCACAGACCGCACAGGTTACAAAGCAGGCGCTTTGGATTGTGCTATGGACAAAGTAGAAGGTGAATTCATTGCCATTTTCGACGCCGATTTTGTACCCAGTAAAGATTTCTTACTGCGCACCATTCCTTATTTCTCTGAAAACGTGGGCGTGGTACAAACGCGTTGGGGTCACCTCAATAAATCTTACTCTTTACTCACTGAGCTGCAAGCATTTGGCTTGAACGGACACTTCGCCATTGAGCAGGGCGGTCGCAATGTGAGTGGGCATTACATCAACTTTAACGGAACAGCAGGCGTTTGGCGCCGCGCCACCATCGACGATGCAGGCGGTTGGGAACACGACACCATCACCGAAGACCTCGACCTCAGCTACCGCGCCCAAATGAAGGGTTGGCGTTTTGTTTATTTGGAAGAAGTAGAGTCGCCGGCAGAATTGCCGATCACGATGTCTGCGCTCAAAAGCCAACAACACCGTTGGATGAAAGGCGGCGCAGAGGTATTCATCAAGATGTGGAAGCGCTTGGCAACTACAAAAGGACTCAAAATTGGAGACCGCATTCACGGTTTGGCGCACCTTTTCAATTCATCGGTATTTGTATTCATCTTGATTCTTTCTTTACTCAGTTTGGCGGTATTGCATATCAAAGATTCTTTCTCAGATCTCAATATCTTCATCAAGTACGGGATGTATTTCTTCTCGAGTACAATATTCTTAGCTTTTTATTACTGGAACTCTTTCCGCGATAAGCGCGGTAACTTCTTCGGAGACCTCTTTCGTTTCTTGGGTCGTTTTGTACAGTTTTTAACGGTTTCTATGGCGCTAGGCCTCAGCAATGCAGTGGCTGTTATCGAAGGCTATCTTGGCATCAAGAGTTCTTTTGTGCGCACGCCCAAGTTCAATGTAGCCAAAAAAGACGAATTCAAGGGCAACAAATACGATAAAAAGAGTTTGTCGATCATCAATATTCTTGAGGGTATCTTGATGGTCACGTTTGGCTTTACGGCAGTGAACAGAGCGCTTTACGGCGACCTCGGCATGGTGCCTTTTCACTTGATGCTCGCGATTGGTTACGGCATTATCTTCTTCAACACCCTCAAAGAAAACAGAGGGCAGCAAGCTTAAGTTTATTCCTTAACGATACTCAGGCTTTCGAGCTTGGTTTCGTATTTGCCGCTGCGGAATTGAAAAGTGCTGCGATAGCTGTTGCCTTTACAGACATACGAGCCAATTACGGTGCCATTTCCTTCGATAGATTTGGTGTTTTTATACCTGAACACAAAACTCCCTTTTGGATTTTTTTGAAAGAAGCTGGTCAGGATCATTTCGGCTTGTGAAAGCGGATACGCGCCATCAGAACCAGGCACTTGCAAAACGATTTTATCTTTTCCTAAACTGATGATCGCGTGCGCGTCGTTGGTTTCCATCCCGCGTTGAATTGTTGTGTAGGGTAAATCTCCACTTAGGCTAAGTGAAAACAACAAGGCAGTCAGGAAACTGTAAATTACGTTCATGCCACAAACTTAACAAAAATGATGCCGTAAAATTGGCTAAATTTGTCATAATAATCACATAAAATGAAAGTTCAGCAAGACCAACTCGTCATCTACAATACTTTGAAAGGCGAAAAAGAACCTTTTGTTCCGCTCGTAGAAGGCAAGGTGGGTATGTATGTTTGTGGCCCTACGCTTTATAGCGAACCACATATGGGCAATATGCGCACTTTCATCAATTTTGATCTCATTTACCGCTACCTTTTGCATTTAGGTTTCGAGGTCAAGTATGTCCGCAACATCACAGATGCAGGCCACATCACCAACTCTGCAGGCCAAGAGGTAGACAGTATCGGCGTTGCCGCAAAGGCGGAGCAACTACAGTCTCTAGAAATTGTCTATAAATACGCTGTCAAATTTCAAGAACTGCAGCGCATTTACAACATGTTGCCACCGAGCATCGAGCCAACAGCCACGCAACATATCCAAGAACAAATCGAAATCATTGAGCAAATCATTACTAATGGCTATGCCTATGAAGTAAACGGCTCTGTTTATTTTGATACGCGCAGGTACATGCAAGACTACAATTACGGCATTTTGAGTGGCCGCAAGGTAGATGAACTCGAAAACGAAACCCGCACGCTCAACGCCCAAGACGAAAAGCGTTTCTTTGCCGATTTTGCACTCTGGAAAAAAGCCAACCCAGACGACATGCAAATTTGGCGCTCTCCTTGGGGCAACGGCAACCCAGGCTGGCACATCGAGTGCACAGCCATGAGCACCAAATACCTCGGCAAGCAATTCGATATCCACGGCGGTGGCATGGACCTCAAATTTCCGCACCACGAAGACGAAATTGCGCAAAGTTGTGGCTCTTTTGGTTGCAACCCCGCGCGCTACTGGATGCACGCCAACATGCTCAATGTCAATGGCCAAAAAATGTCTAAATCTTTTGGAAATTACTTTTTACCTAAACAAATCTTAGAGGGCAGCACCGGCTTATTTGAAAAATCGTACTCTGCTAATGTAGTGCGCTTTTTCATGATGCAAGCCCACTACCGCAGTAACCTAGACTTCACCCAAGATGCAGTCAACGCGGCAGAAAAAGGCTTGTCAAAACTCACAGATGCCATTGCTACGCTCGATCGCATAGAGCCTAAAGCACACTCTTCTTTTGATGTCAGTGCATTAGTTGATTCATTCTATAAAGCTATGAATGACGACTTCAACGCGCCTATTCTTATTGCCAATTTGTTTGAAGCTACCCGCCTCATCAACTTGGTCAACGATGGCAAAGAACAAATCTCCGCACCAGACCTCGCTTTGCTAAAAGAGAAAATTGCGGTCTTTGCTTATGATGTTTTGGGCCTCCAAAAAGAAGCTTCTGGCTCAGAAAGTCGTTTGGCACCCGTCATGGACCTCGTTCTCGACTTGCGTGGGCAAGCCCGAACCAACAAAGACTGGACTACCTCAGATCAAATCCGAGATGGTTTGGCCAATGCCGGTATTGTGGTAAAAGACGGTAAGGAAGGTACTACTTGGAGTTGAGTTTCGCTTGAACGCCATCCCATAACGCATAGCGTTTTTCGAGTGCTTGAATCGATACTGCCGTAGCTTCTTGCCACTTGATTGAGTCATCCCCACAAATTTCTTCCATCATTTGCAAAGAAATAGGCCCATGATCGCCGCCGTCTATTTCGATATGGCGCTCTAGATAATAGAGGAGTTTATCGATGTTCGTTTGTCCTTGGCCTTGCATTTCGCGCAAGATTTCAATAAACATATCGGGGATGAGGTCTTCGCGCCCAAACGTAAAGAGCGCTGCAATTTTATGGATTTGTCCGCTATTGATGACTTCAAAAGTAAAGCGCACAAATGCGCGGGTTTCTTCGCAGATATTGAGCTGGTAAAGTGCTTCGTCCAGGGTTTTTCCATAAGAAAGCCACTCGGTGAGTTGGTGAATAGGGAGCGTATTGGCGCCAATTTGCTGCATGGCTTCTAAATACATTTCAAAATGGCTCAGTACTTTGCCATCTTTGTCTAGGTCAGATTCTTCACCCAATACAATTTCATTGATGAAACGGCGTGTAACGGGCGAACCCTTTGGAGACCACGGCACTTCTACGCAAGTGAGGTTGCGCTGCAGGGCTTTCAGCAGGCTCATGAAGTCCCAGACGGCGAAGATGTGCTGTTCCATAAACACCTGAAAATCGGTGCTGCTATGGATTTGAGCATACATCGGGTGCGCCAATAATTTGGTGCGGTGTGCGCTGAGCGCAGCTTGAAGTTGGTCGATTTGTGGGTTCATGACTTTACAACAATTAACAAGCAGCTTAGTTGAGTTTGAGACCTAATTCTTTGAGTTGGGCTGCGTTCAATGGCGATGGCGCGTCAATCATGGTGTCGCGGCCTGAGTTGTTTTTAGGGAAGGCGATGTAGTCGCGGATAGACTCCGAGCCGCCCATGGTAGCCACTAAGCGGTCTAGGCCAAAGGCCAAACCACCGTGCGGAGGCGCTCCGTATTCGAATGCGGACATCAAAAAGCCAAATTGTGCTTGCGCTTCTTCCTTACTAAAACCAAGTAAATCGAACATGCGAGATTGAAGCCCGCGGTCGTGGATACGGATAGAACCACCACCAAGTTCTACGCCGTTCATGGCGAGGTCATAGGCATTGGCGCGCACCTTTCCTGGTTCGGTTTCGATGAGGTGCATGTCTTCGGGCTTCGGTGAGGTAAACGGGTGGTGCATGGCGTGGTAGCGTCCGCTTTCTTCGTCCCATTCAAGTAGTGGGAAGTCCATGACCCAAAGTGGTTTGAATGCGTTCGGGTCGCGCAGACCAAGTTGGGCAGCGAGGTGCAAACGCAGTTCGTTGAGTTGTTTGCGTGTTTTGGCAAGATCGCCAGACAAAAGTAGAAGGAGGTCTCCGGCTTTTGCATTGGCGCGTTCTGCCATTGCGCGAAGGTCCTCTTCGGAATAGAATTTATCTACACTCGATTTAAATGTTCCGTCTGTATTACACTTGATGTAAACCAAACCTTTGGCTCCAATTTGTGGGCGCTTCACCCATTCGGTGAGTTCGTCGAGTTGTTTGCGGGTGTATTCGCTGCAGCCTTCTGCATTGATGGCCAATACAGCTTCTGCGCTATTGAAAACAACAAAGTCGTTTTGCTGGGCGAGGGCGGTGAGGTCCACGAACTCCATTCCGAAGCGGATATCTGGTTTGTCTGAGCCGTAGCGTTCCATGGCTTCGGCGTAGGTCATGCGCGGAAAAGCGCCTTCGAATTTGACACCGCGAACGGTTTCAAAAAGGTGCTTGATGAGGCCCTCGAACATGTTGAGGATGTCGTTTTGCTCTACAAATGCCATTTCGCAGTCGATTTGGGTAAACTCTGGTTGGCGGTCTGCACGGAGGTCTTCGTCGCGGAAACACTTGACAATTTGGTAGTAGCGGTCAAAACCACTCACCATGAGCAATTGCTTGAATGTTTGTGGCGATTGCGGAAGCGCATAAAATTGACCTTCGTTCATGCGGCTTGGCACTACAAAGTCGCGGGCGCCTTCCGGCGTAGACTTGATCAAAACGGGGGTTTCGACATCTAAAAATTCTTTAGAGTCTAAGTATTTGCGGGTTTCTAGGGCCACGCGGTTGCGCAGGCGCAGTTTTTCCAAAACCGGGCTGCGGCGCAAATCTAGGTAGCGGTATTGCATGCGCAGTTCGTCGCCACCATCGGTATCGTCTTCGATCGTGAAGGGTGGTAATTTAGACGCGTTGAGGATGGTCAATTTGGTGACGTTGATTTCGATTTCACCAGTTGGCATGTTTTTGTTTTTGCTGCTGCGCTCAATGACTTCGCCTTCTACTTGGATCACGAACTCGCGGCCTAGCTTACGGGCCTGCTCGCACAGTGCGGCATTGTTTTCCATATTGAAGGCCAATTGGGTGAGGCCATAACGATCGCGGAGGTCTATGAAGGTCATGCCGCCGAGGTCTCTGGAGCGTTGCATCCAGCCCGCGAGCGTTACTTTTGTTCCGATGTGTTCAATTCTTAATTCTCCGCAAGTGTGTGAGCGATACATAGCCATTGATTTTGAAGCAACAAAGGTAAGCAATCTAGCTCAAAAGCTGTTTCTGCGCAGGTAAGAAGTATCGACTAAAGCACTAAAAAAATCGAGGAGTTGCTGTTTTTCTTTGGCGCTCAGTGCAAAGGCGCCAATTCGAGGATCTTGTAAAGGATGTTTGGCGCCACCTTGTTGGTAATGTGCAATGACCTCGGCAATGGAATTTTTGCTGCCATCGTGCATGTAGGGGTACGTGAGTGGTAGGTTTCTTAAAGACGGAATTTTGAATTTGCCGATATCTGAAGAATCGTGGTGAATGCGGAAACGACCTTGGTCATTTTTGCCTTCGTAAGCTGCATACAAGCCATTGTTCGCGGCTTCATAAGTTGTAAAATAGGGCGCGGGATGACACTCCGTACAATAGAGTTTTTCTGAAAAGATGCGCCACCCTGCTAGCTGATCTTTGCTCATAGCTTTATTGTTGCCAGCCATATATTGATCAAACGGCGCGTTCATCGACAACAAGCTTCTTTCGAAGGCTGAAATGCTGCGGGTGAGTACCCAAGCGTCGAAGTCTCTGCCAAAAATGGCTTGAGCCGCAGCTTGATATTCGGGAATTTGGCGCAGTTGCTTGATGAGGATTTTCATGTTGTGCCCCATCTCGACAGGCTCTTGAATCGGCACAAGCACTTGGAGTTCGAGCGTTTGCAAATGCGCATCGAACATGGCAGTTTTGAGAAACGCGGCATTGAGCAAACTAGGCGCGTTGCGTTCGCTCAGCTGCCCATTGATGCCTTTGCTTTTGGCGAGGTTATCGGTGAATCCTTTTTTGGGGTCGTGGCAAGTGGCACATGAAACCGTGCCGTCTAAGGAGAGGCGGGTATCAAAAAAGAGTTGGCGCCCTAGAGCGATTTTCTCCGCATTTTGAGGATTGTCTGTGGGTGCGGGAACCAGAACAGCAGCATTTAAATCTTGCGACTGACCGCAGCGCAGTGCCACAAAACCACTGACAAGGAGCAGCGCTATGGATAAAAAGCGCAGCATCATTTAGGGTTTAACAATGCGAAATACTTGGCTTTTCCCGTTGTTCATTTCCACATTGATGAGATAAAGTCCACTTTGAAGTTGCTCAAGAAGTATGGATGCTGTAGGCGCATTTAGCTGCACATCGATTACTTTTTGACCTGTATTGGAAAACACTTGATAGTGTGCAATTAATTGATTTTGAAGGCCTTGGATAGTAATTTCGCTTGCAGATTGTTTCCA
>JBIKZM010000265.1:0-2690 GCA_044354735.1 Crocinitomicaceae bacterium | reverse complement strand
GAGCGCATCAAAACCAATCCTGGCAGAGTAAATATTGACCAACTCAACTTTACCGATACGCTAGACAACCACCTCACCGGTGGATATATTGTGAAAGTAGACAAAACAACTGCAGGTGGGGTCATCGCCTGGACTTCACCCTACACGAGTCAAGCTCCGGGCACAGGGCCCATTCGCTTTCAACTTCACGACCCAGCGATAGACACCATTCATCCGCTGCAAAAGGCATACATCCAAGATTACATCACCGATTGGGAAGTCGCGCTCAAGAGCAGCAATTTTACAGATCCTATAACGGGTTATAAACCTTACATAGACGTCGGTTCTTTCATTGACTACTTCTTGGTCAACGAGCTTTCCAAAAACGTCGATGGCTACCGCATCTCGACTTATCTGCACAAACAGCGTTACAGTGAAGGTGGTAAACTGGTGGCAGGGCCGCTTTGGGATTTCAATATCGCATGGGGGAACGCCAATTATTGCGAAGGCGGCAATACCTCGGGTTGGGAAATCAATTTCAACAGCGTTTGTGGCGGCGGTGGCGAATGGCAAAATCCCTTTTGGTGGAACCGCATGCTACAAGACCCTCTTTTTGCCAATGAAGTAAAATGCCGCTGGACAAACCTAAGGCAAACCGTTTTAAGTGATTCTTCTTTATTGAACTATATCGATTCAATGGCAGCAATCTTGGGAGTTCCAGCTCAGAGACATTATCAAAAATGGCCTATTTTAGGCAACTATGTTTGGCCCAACAACTTTATTGGTACTAGCTATCAAGCCGAAATTAACTACCTCAAAACCTGGATTCAGAACCGAACTGCTTGGATGGATGCCAATATGTTTGGAACATGTATAGCAAGTATTTCTGAGATCAATTATGACGCAATTAACATTTTTCCCAATCCAACTACATCTTTGGTGACTATTTCCGGTTTACCTAACCAAGGAGAATTGTATTTACTTGATTTATTTGGTCAAAAAATCTTAACAATTCCTTATCAGTCAAATTCCATTGATTTGGATATAAGTTCCCTCAAAAACGGAATATATTTTATTTCAGAACCCAACAAAGGCATTCATGAAAAAATTAGTAAACAATAGCTTCATTGCACTGTTCAGCATCCTATTACTGACCAACACTACATCTTGTGTCAAGAAAAATCCTGGTCCTGGCGGCACTTCAGCCATAACAGGAAAGATTACTGGTCAGGATTTTATGGCAGGAGAAAACGAAGTGCAGCAAATCACTTTTACTTCCGGAGCACAAATTGAGCACGGTAACTACTTTTTAATCAACGAGGTAAAAAATGGCGACAACTACTACATCTATTTCAAAAATCCGACTTGGGTGTCTAATGCCAACCCTAATATTCAGGGTAGAATTGGCTTAGAAGTTGTCTTTAATTACAGCGATGCCAATACCACAATTGCGCAAGCCGTAAAAAATAAAATAGCCAGCTTAGGCGTATTGAATTTGAACATGGCATTAGACCAAGATATATTAACGCTATCCTACAAAAGTCACCAAGCTATTCCAGATCCAGACAACGGCACTACCAATTTTGGGATAGATGTAGCCAATCAAGGCAGCGCAGATTATTTAAACCCTATGGTGCAAAACATGGCTGAAAAAAATGTATACATCTGTTTTGGAGAAAACACATTTGCAAGTGACAACGTCAAAACCAATGCAAACGGAGCATTCCAGTTCAACGATTTACAAGTCGGTACTTATAAAATTTATGTGGTAAGCGAAAACCCGCCTATTGATGGCCAATACATCGAAATTGAGAAAACGGTTCAAATTGCCTCAAAGGAAACCATCATAGACGCAGGCACTCTACACATCTTTCATTAATGAAAAAATTACTCCTTCCCATCTTTTTTTATTGCCAAATTGCGAGTGCTCAAACCGGTATTTGGCTAGATGCGGGCATTACAAAAAAATGGAATAAATCATTCAAGACCACTTTTGAAATTGGCGAGCGCCAAAATCTAGGGGTCGGCTTTGATAGGCTTTATATTGAAGTTGGGCCTGCTTATCAAGTTCTCGACGGAGTCAAAATCACTGGTGCATACCGTTTGGTAAGCAATGAAAAAGGGGATCAATTTGTACTCCAAGCAGATCGTTTATCTCAAAGATTTCAAATTGGAACGGATATCTCTATATTAGATGCATGTGATATTGGCCCTAAAAGACTTGATCTTTCTTGGAGCTCTACACAACAATGGAGCATGCAAACTGGCAAACAAATGAGTAGTATTTGGCGCAACAAACTCAGCCTGAGCTACGACATCAAAAAATCTCCATTTACACCTGTTTTTAGTGCGGAACACTTTTACCGCTGGAATGCCCACGTGGTCTACACCCCAACTGAGGTTTTAGTAACAGGTGCAACCGTTCAATGGCGCTATTTTATCGGCACACAAATAGAACTACCCAAAAAACAAAACCTCAAATTACAAGTTGGCTTAAGGGAACGTTCCAGCGGCGTTCAAGCATTGGGGAGGATATCTTATTCAATCCAACTCTAACCATCGTCATTTTCCTGCATAAAAAAAGAGGAGAGTCCGAAAACTCCCCCCTTTCCATCAATCAACATTTTGAATATTAGAAACCAGGATTCTGTTGCAAATTCGGGTTCAGTACCATATCAGATGTTGGAATAGGATACAAATTATATTTGTCA
>JBIKZM010000264.1:0-2695 GCA_044354735.1 Crocinitomicaceae bacterium | reverse complement strand
AAGTCCAATCGCCATTACCTTTGTAGGCTTAAAGCTAGGGCTCCACGAGTTTGAATTTGACATTGACAAATCGTTCTTTGAATCATTGCCTTATTCGCTCATCGAAAACGGTCGGCTCACTGCCTACCTCGAGTTAGAAAAGAAAGAAACCATGCTCATCGCCAATTTGGGTATTGTTGGTTTCATCTTTACCGACTGCGATCGCTGTACAGAGCCACTTACTGAGGAAATCGACGGAGAATTCACCCTCTACTATACATTTGGAGAGGAAGAATCCGACGATGAAAACCTAATCGTAATTGCGCCTGAAAGCTATCAAATTGACCTCACTCAACCTTTGTATGAGCTCATCAGTCTTTCTTTACCTGCCAAAATGGTGCACGAAGAAGGCGAATGCAATGAAGAAATGGTGGAATTGATCAACAAATACCAACAACCTTCTTCAGATTCAAAACCTAATGAAGACGACATAGACCCACGGTGGTCTGCACTTAAGAATTTAAATTAAATTGACATAAATTAACAAAAATGGCGCATCCTAAACGCAGAATATCGACCACACGTCGTGACAAACGTAGAACGCACAAGAAAGCGACTGCAAGCAACGTAGCTACTTGCCCTACAACAGGACAACCACACTTGTTTCACCATGCTCACTGGCATGAAGGCAAACTTTACTACAAAGGAAGAGTTGTAGCTGAGAAAACAACTGACTCCGTAGAGGAGGTTCAGTAAGCTCTAATTTTCTCCCATGAAGATTGGGCTTGATGTCTCAGGTGGTGATTTCGCACCGCAAGCGACAATTGAAGGTGCATTGTTAGCCAAACAAGTTTTGGGTAATGATGTCACTATTGTTTTGTTTGGTGACGAACTTATTATCCAAAAAGAATTAGCTAGTCGCGCTCAAAGCGCTGCTCTTTTTGAAATTGTACACGCCCCTGACGTCATTACTTATCACGATCATCCTACACGCGCACTTCCGAAAAAACCCAATAGTTCTATAGCGGTTGGTTTCGAGATGCTTGCCAAAGGCCTCATCGATGTTTTTGCGAGCAACGGCAATACCGGCGCTATGCTTGTGGGGTCTATGTACAAACTCAATACAGTTCCTGGCGTTATTCGCCCCTGCATTACTTCTATCCTGCCTGTCATGAACGGCGGACAATCACTTCTACTTGACGTAGGCTCAAACGCAGATTGCAAATCTGACGTACTTTACCAGTTTGCCGTGTTAGGTTCTGTTTACGCAGCCAATGTATTAGGTTTAGAAAACCCAAAAGTAGCGTTACTCAACATAGGTGAAGAAGACTCCAAAGGCAACCTACTCTCGATTGCTACCTATAAATTACTGTCAGAATCCGACGAACTCAACTTTACGGGTAACATTGAAGGTCGAGACCTCTTCACGGGCGTGGCAGATGTCATTGTTTGTGACGGTTTTACGGGTAATATCGTGCTCAAGCAAGCAGAAGGCATCTATAATCTAATGAAACAACGCGGCATCAAAGACGAATACTTTGAGCGCTTCAATTACGAAAACTACGGAGGCACCCCAATTCTAGGCGTCAAAGGAAACGTCATTATAGGTCACGGTATCTCGAATGATATCGCTGTAAAAAACATGTTGCTCCACGCACATGAAGTAGTGAGTTCAAACCTTACAGAAAAAATTAACGAAGCATTTAACTAATATGGGTAAAATTACTGCAGCTATTACCGCTGTTCAGGGCTATGTGCCCGAACACATCTTATCAAACGAAGATTTAGCGAAGTTGGTAGATACTTCGGATGAATGGATTACCTCCAGAACAGGTATCAAAGAACGCCGCATCATGAAAGACGGCGCGAGTTCTGATATGGCTGCTGCTGCTGTGAAAGCACTTCTCGAGAAAAAAGGTATCGACCCACTAGATATTGAATTGGTTATTGTAGGGACGGTAACCCCAGACCACCCTTTTCCGAGTACAGCGAATATCGTCTGTGACAAAGTGGGGATGAAAAACGCCTGGAGTTTTGATGTCAATGCAGCTTGTTCTGGATTTTTATATGCCCTCTCTACAGGTTCACAATTTATTGAGTCTGGTAAACACAAAAAAGTATTGGTCATTGGAGTCGATAAAATGACCTCCATTATTGACTACCAAGACCGCACTACCTGCGTTATTTTTGGCGATGGCGCTGGCGCTGTATTGCTTGAGCCAAACGATGAAGGAAATGGCGTCATGGACTTCATCTTAAAAAGCGACGGTGCAGGCCGTCAGTATTTGCAACAACCTGCCGGAGGCTCGGCTATGCCAGCATCCATAGAAACCGTAGAAAACCGCATGCATTATGTCAAGCAAGAAGGCCAGGCCGTTTTCAAATTTGCGGTTACCAATATGGCAGATGTCTCTGCTGAAATCATGGAGCGCAACAACCTGACCAGTGACGACGTCAGTTGGTTGGTTCCGCACCAAGCCAATCTGCGCATTATTGACGCTACTGCAAACAGAATGGGTTTGACCAAAGAAAAAGTAATGATCAACATTCAGCGCTATGGCAATACCACCGCAGGCACCTTGCCACTTTGCTTGTGGGATTACGAAAGCCAGCTTAAAAAAGGCGATGTGCTCATCCTTTCTGCATTCGGCGGCGGCTTTACTTGGGGAGCAATTTACCTCAAATGGGCCTACAATTCATAATTAAATTAACTTTG
>JBIKZM010000263.1:0-2697 GCA_044354735.1 Crocinitomicaceae bacterium | reverse complement strand
CAAAGGCAATGAATGTATTACCTTTGTTTCCCGTAGTTACAAACGTTATATGTCCAATTCAACCAAGTATGTTTTTGTAACCGGGGGTGTGACTTCTTCTTTAGGGAAAGGCATCATATCTGCGTCGTTGGCAAAACTTTTACAGGCCCGTGGTTACACCACCACCATCCAAAAACTAGATCCTTATATCAATATCGATCCAGGAACCCTCAACCCCTACGAACACGGTGAGTGCTACGTGACCGACGACGGCGCCGAAACAGACCTCGACCTCGGTCATTACGAGCGTTTCTTGAACGTACCTACTTCACAGGCCAACAACGTCACCACCGGCCGCATCTACCAATCTGTGATTGAGAAAGAACGCCGAGGCGACTACTTAGGTAAAACCGTACAGGTTATCCCTCATATCACCGACGAAATCAAAGAACGCATTCAGGCTGTTGCCAAAAATGGTCAGTTTGACATCGTGATCACCGAAATTGGTGGTACGGTTGGTGACATCGAATCTCTGCCCTACGTAGAGGCCGTGCGCCAAATGCTCTGGGAACACGATAACGACTGCATTGTTGTGCACCTTACGCTCGTCCCTTACCTTTCTGCAGCTGGCGAACTCAAAACCAAACCCACTCAGCATTCCGTCAAGCAACTCCTCGAACTCGGCGTACAGCCAGACATCCTATGCTGCCGCACCGAGCACGAACTCGACCTCAGTTTGCGCAAAAAAATCGCTAAATTCTGCAATGTATCAGTCAATGCAGTAATTGAAGCCCGCGATGCAGCCTCCATTTACGACGTTCCGCTACTCATGCAAGCCGAAGAACTCGACACCGTTGTATTGGAAAAACTCAACTTATCCAAAAAACAAAGCCCCAAACTAGACAACTGGAAGGCCTTTTTGGAGCGCCTAAAAAACCCCAAACACACCGTCAAAATTGGACTCATCGGTAAATACGTAGAGCTCAAAGACGCCTACAAATCTATATCAGAAGCCTTTATTCACGCAGGTGTTTCAAACGAAACCAAAGTAGAGTTGAGCTGGATTCACTCCGAAACCCTCAATTCAGACAACATCAGTACAGAATTGAGTGGCTTAGATGGTATCTTGGTTGCGCCTGGTTTTGGTTCGAGAGGAATCGACGGAAAAATAGAAGCCGTGCGTTTTGCCCGTGAAAACAATATTCCTTTCTTAGGTATTTGCCTCGGGATGCAAATTGCTGTGATTGAATTTGCAAGAAATGTACTTGGTCTAAGCGATGCGCACTCTACAGAAATGTCCGAAAACACAACTTCTCCGGTTATTTCTATGATGGAAGAACAGAAACGCATCTCCAATATGGGCGGCACCATGCGCTTGGGCGCTTACAAATGTGAGCTCAAACCAAATTCCAATACAGCCAAAGCATACCAAAACAACAATATTTCAGAGCGGCACCGCCACCGCTATGAATTCAACAATGAATACCTTTCCGATTTTGAAGTCAAAGGCATGTTCGCCACCGGCCGAAACCCAGAAACTGGTTTGGTAGAAGTTGTAGAAATACCCACCCATCCTTGGTTTGTAGGCGTACAATTCCACCCAGAGTACAAAAGTACCGTAGACGCCCCTCACCCACTCTTCGTCGCGTTTGTCAAAGCGACACTTAAAAACAAAAAACACTAACGCAATGGATCGCAATTCCACCATAGGCCTGGTCCTGATTGGCCTCATAATTACTGTTTTTTCGGTCATGAATCAGCCTTCAGAGGCTGAACTCAAAGCTGCTCAAAAGAAAGAAGCTGCAGCCGCTCAAAAAACCGAACAAAAGCAAAACAAAGCTAAAAAATCTACAGGAACAGTAGCCAACGCCTCTGCCAACAGCGCTGGCAACTCCTCAATTAACTCGTTGCAGGTCGTTGGTAAGGGTGAAATCACAACTATAGAAAATAAAGAACTGCGCATCGAGCTCAATTCCAAAGGTGGCATGCTTGCAGGTGTTTATTTGAAGTCTTACAAAAGTTACAAAGATTTCGTTGACAAAAAAGACGACGCTCTTTGCTTGTTTGAAGAAGGCGACGCGCTCAACCAGTTGGTGCTCAGTACAGCAAAAGGAAAAATCTATACTAAAGATTATCTTTTTGAATTGGTAAAAAGCACCAAAACCAAAGCTGTATATGAAGCCCAATTCAACGAAGGTGTTATCCGCCAAACTTATGCGCTCAAAAAAGGCCATGACCTCTCTTACAACATTGAAGTTCTAGACAACAAAGGTTTTATCCTAGACAACAGCGTACTCAATTGGGCCACGGACTTCAAGAAAACAGAGCGCTTGTTTACCGAGCAGCGCCGTGTATCAACCATTTGTTTTGACCAAACAGAAAGCGGTCTAGACTACCTATCAGAAACTTCAAGTGAATCTGGAGTTGCAGAAGAAAACATCAATTGGGTGGCTTTCAAGCAAAGCTATTTTTCTGCCATTCTACACCCAACCAATCCCTTCCCTAAAAAAGGAACAAAGTTTTACATCGAAAACTTTAAAGACGGGCATCCGCAGGCCTGGACGCACCTCAAAGGTTACCACGCCACCATGGCTTTAGATTTCCAGAACAACGCCGCTTCTTTCAATTGGTTTTTTGGACCCAATGACTACGAAGTACTCAAAAACTATGACAGTGGCTACGACGACATCCTCAACTTTGGCTGGGGCTTCTTTCGCT
>JBIKZM010000262.1:0-2708 GCA_044354735.1 Crocinitomicaceae bacterium | reverse complement strand
GTGCGAGCAGCTCGTTTTCCAAACGGGTTAAATCGAGGTCTATGGTCCGGACTAGAGCCTCTATCTGAAAAATATAAAGCAAGTACTCTGCGACATTATCGGTTTGGAGGGTTGGATTTGGACGCATGAAATTAGAGTTCTTTTTCGATGGTGGTTTGGTTTTCATTCAAGAAATTGATGAATTCCTTAGTGACATCCATCTTTTTATTGATGTAATTGATTTGACCTCCTTGACCCTGAATCAAGAGCAAATCGATGTTGTGTTTTTCACAATACTTTTTTCCCCAGAGCTCTACTTTTTTATTGATGGCTTCTAAAGACTTAAGGGTTTGATTTTCGATGCGGGCACCTTCGGTTTGCTGATACTGCATGAGTTCATTTTGCATTTGCTGTGCTTTTTGCTGTACCATAGCGATTTCGTTCTGAGATAGTAAACCTGCGCGCGCCTCTTGGTCTTTCTTGACGATATAATTTTCGTACAGCTGATTGCGCTGCTGTAATTCCTTTTCAAAACGCTTTTGATTTTTCTCAGCAACGGCTTCCTCTTTTTTAAAGTAGTCGAAGTATTTTTTGATGCTGTCATTGGCGTAATAAGCTATTTTCAGGCCGTCTAAACGCGTAATTGGCACCTTGGGTGTTTCGTCTTTTTTAGGTGGTGGTGGTGTAGAACAAGCGGCGCTGAGGGCCAAAACAAAAGCGATGTAAAGCAGTTTAGTCATGTTGAAGCGGTTTTAAGAGTTGGAGCCAGCGCTCGCGCATGCGGATGAAATCTTGTAAGCAGGCGGAGTAAAATGCAGGGCTCAGTTGTTGTTCGAGTTGATCGATGCTTTGAAGATCAGCAACGGGAATTTTGAATTGTTGTTGGTAGTCGTCGAGGGTAATACTCAATAGGTACTTATTGTTGTACTGATGGAGCGAGACTAAAAAATGCTCGTGAGGAATTTGACGGACCAATCGCATTATGCAAATATAATTCTTTTCCCACATGCCTCATTAGGTATATTCACAGACATTAATTGAATATTTTTTTTCAAAAAGTAGGCAGTTTTTCAATTTTGTTCTAATTTCGAAGCATTAACGAATAGTATTTACCTAAATCTGTGCTGTTTAAATCACATTATGACAAGTATTTTTGTTGCTAAACTTGATTTTGGCGTTAGTAACCAGGAGTTGCGCCAACTTTTCGAAAACTACGGTACAGTGCTCAAAGCTACTGTTGCCACAGACCGCGAGACGGGAAAACCGCGAGGATTCGCTTTTGTCGAAATGGCCGATCGCCAGGAGGCTTCAAATGCCATTTCAGCACTAGACGGCCACGTCATCAATGGCCGTGCACTGGCTGTCAAGGAGGCTGAACAGCGCACCGACAACCGGCCTAGCCCCAAACCTTTTACTCCCCGAGACAACAGCGCCCCCACAAACACCGGTGATGCACCTGTACCCCGGGCAGAATTTCGCAGTAAAGACGACGACGCCAGTCCGACAGCTTTCATTTTACCTAAGGCAGAACCTCGTAAAAAAGCAATTGTCAAAGACCGCAAAATCGAGGACGACAACCGCAACAAGAAACCTAAAATGGATGCCTATAAAAAGAGTGGCAAAAATCCAAAGTTTTTTGACGACGACGACGACGAACTCGACGACGACTTACTCAACTACAAGAAGCCAGACGACGATTTCTTCGATGACGAAGAAGATGAAGACGATTTATAAAGATTGAACGCTTCAAATTTCGGCGATTCGCTTAACTTTGCAGCTCATGGATGTTTCTTACGCTAGTCACCTCAAACACCCCGTATTTAAAGTATTATCTCAATACGCTACTGCGCAGCAGCTAGACGTCTATGTTATTGGGGGTTGGGTTCGAGACCTCATCATGGACCGCCCCAGCAAAGACATCGATATTTTAGTGCTTGGCGATGGCCCAGAATTGGCGCGCGCTACCGCAGCAATTCTAAAAGTAAAAAAGGTCAGTATTTTCAAAAACTTTGGTACAGCGCATTTTAAATACAAAGACCTCGACATCGAGTTTGTTGGCGCGCGCAAAGAGTCTTATAGCCCGGATTCGCGCAAACCGAACACCGTTTCGGGCACCCTCCAAGACGACCAAAACCGCCGTGACTTCACCATCAACTCCATGGCCATCAGTTTACGTGCCGAAACACTCGGCCAACTGATCGACCCCTTCAATGGCCAAGCCGACATTGAAGCAGGTCTGATCCGCACCCCTCTTGACCCACACATTACTTTTAGCGATGACCCGCTCAGAATGCTCAGGGCAATTCGCTTTGCGACACGCTTTCATTTTCAAATCACAACACCTAGTCTCGAAGCCATGAAAGCAAACGCAGACAGGCTCCAAATACTTTCCCAAGAGCGCATCACAGATGAGCTCAACAAAATCATCCTCACCACTCATCCCTCTCGCGGCTTCAAACTCATGCAAGCAACGGGGCTCCTCGATCAATTCTTTACCGAACTAACTGCGCTGCAAGGTATTGAAACCCGAGATGGCAAGGCGCACAAGGATAACTTTCTGCATACCCTAGAAGTGCTGGACAATGTAGCCATACACACCAACAATCTTTGGCTGCGTTGGGCAGCCATTTTGCACGACATTGCAAAAGCCCCCACCAAGCGTTTTGATACACAAATTGGCTGGACTTTCCACGGACACGAAGAGCTTGGTGCCAAAATGGTACCCCGCC
>JBIKZM010000044.1:0-8156 GCA_044354735.1 Crocinitomicaceae bacterium | reverse complement strand
CTTGTTGACACAACTCAAAAGTCAAAAGCAAACGCTTATACAAGTAAAAGACCAAGCACTTTACGAGACACTTTTGCTAGAAAATTTCCGTCCTCAGGTCACGACAACAGCAACAACAACAACAACATCAACATCATCATCAATATTGGGTGCGCCTTCAGCTGTTGCTTTTCAAATTCAGGAGCGGTCGAATACAACTACACCATTGCCTGTTGGCTTGCCTTGCCCGCAAGGATTGGTGTTTAGGGTGCAGGTTGGTGCTTTTAGAAAGCCTGTTCCAGCCGAGCGTTTTAGAGAATTTACACAAGTAGATGGGCAAGTTTTGGCCAATGGGCTCACTGTGTATATGGCGGGCTATTTTAGCACGTCGGCGGAGGCTTTGGCGCAACAAAAGTTGATCCGTAGCTTGGGTTATCCAGATGCATTTGTGGTGGCTTATCAAAATTGCAGTCGCTTGAGTTTGGCGCAGGGTCGGGCACTAGAGAATAGTCCGTTTGCTGCGCCTGGGCAAGGCTTGTATTATTCGGTTCAGGTTGGTGTTTACAATAGGCCGCTGACCAGTGAGGCGCAAATTGGCCTTTCAGAACTCATCGAGGCCAAAACGGCCAAGGGGCAATACAGGTATGCAAGTGGAAAGTTTGCCAATCTGCAAGATGCCAAAAAGCGGCAGCAATTGGCGGTCAATCAAGGCATCAAAGACGCTTTTATTGTGGCCTACTATCAAGGTAAACGCATCGATTTAGCGCAAGCCAAATTGCTGGCGCAGTCTGGTATTGCCTTCGAACAAAACTTGGAGCCAACGAAGGTTCCAGCGCTTTCAAACGCACTACAACAACAAATCGCGGCCATCCAAATTCCACAAACGCAGACTTTACAAGTGCCAGATCCTATTTGTCGTTTTGAAATCAAATGTATAGATTGCCAGGCGGAGCTCAGCAGATACAATCGGGTAGGGGTGTTTATTTTTGACCCGGAAAAGGAAGTCATTGTTTCGGCTTTGCAGAAAACGTCTGAGTGGGATGTTGTGCAGCTGATGTACTTGAAAGAAATGCGCAAGAAAATGCCCGTACTGAAAGGGGAAATCCAAACAATTGCGCTTGATCCAAAAGGTTTGGATGGCGCCTTCATAGATTGGTTGCTCAGACAGCCAAATGGTTATGAAATAAGCTCCGAAAGCGACGCAAAGCAGTTAAGGGTAGTACTTCCAAACAAAGATTAGTCTTGAAACAATTGACTCAATATCAGGTCAATGGTTTGGGTGCGTGCATTCGGCAAAGGCCCTAAAGCATCTAAGTACAGTACCTTGAGTTGAGCATCGAGTAAGATGTACGCTGGTGCGCTTACCCAACCTAATTGTTGCCACAATACGTCTGTCTTAGGTAAATCTAGGCGCTGCCAATTGGCACCTTCAAATGCCTTTTTATCGGCAGTTGTCCAGGTGGCTTCGCTCGGAAAGAAGGTGATGATTTGCAATTTATTTTTGTAGCGCTCAGCCAAGCGTTTGAGGGCTGCCATTTCGGCGATGCATTTTTGATTTCCTGGGATGTAATGGTGCAAATAAATGTATTGTTGAGGCTCCAAACGCAGGCCTAATTGTTTTTCTGCATAAGATTTACTCCAAGTCTGGCCATTGCCAAGTTTACTTTTTACGGTCCAAAAATAACTGGCGGCAGCTCGCAAGCCTTGTTGTTGCGCATTTTTTGACAAGGACAACAGAAGTTCAAGCGCGAGGTCTTTTTGAAGGCGATTGGTTTGTTCGCATTCTAAAATCAGTTCGAGCGCTACAAATTCAGCCCATGAAACGTTGTAAATGAAGGGGTCTTGTTGCAGGGCTTTTAAAAGCGCATCCAGACTACTTGTCTGCAAGGCAATCTCAACGGCGTTGCGCACTTTTTGGTCGACCTGAGAGTCGTAGTTTTCATAAAAGAATTGTGCGTATTCAATGAGTTTGGGTTGCTGGTAATCGACGCTGTCGGTTTGGAGGTAAAAGTTGTATTTGTCGTCTTTGGAGGGCCCGCCAATCACCGAGAAGTTGTCTATGGTGAGGCCTACACTGTATTTGATGTAGTCGCGCAAAAAAGTGTTGCTTTCATTTCCATAGATCATTGCGGTCTCGGCTTTAAAGGCCAGTACTTTTAAAATGAATTCATTACTGCGGATGTCCTTGAGTTGGTAGATATCGGCAATGTAGTTGTCCATCCAGGCTTCAAAACCCAATATGCGGTAATTGATGTCGTTGGTGTCGAGCTGATAAAAGAGCAACTCGATAGCTTGTTGGTCTTGGTTGTAAAAGGTTTGCTGCTCCACTTCTGGCAATTCGATGAGGTAGCGCCCTTTGGGTTGGGTATACAGAAGCGCGCATTTATTGCTGCCGCAAATTTGTAAAGTAGTGATTTGTTGGAGGTCGAGCTGTGCGTTGAAGATGCCCATAGAATCGGGCGTAACACGCTGTAACCATTTTTTTTGCTGACTAAGCTGATTCTCTATTTGATAAATGTCGAGTGTTGGTTCATTCCAAAAGGACAGGCCCCGGAGCTGAACCTGCGCCCCAAAAGGGAAGGCAGACAAAACAGTACAAATGAAAAATAGGTGTTTCACGCGCATCAAACGAGCAGTTCGTGATTGGTTACGAAAGGAGTGATGTCAGCGCCATTTTGATACATTTCTCTGATGATACTCGAGTTGAGCGCGCTGTGTGCTTGCGAGGTCAAGAAAAAGACGGTGTCTATGCCTGAAATGGCGTGGTTCATGTGGCCAATACTGCGCTCGTATTCAAAGTCTTTGGCATCGCGCAAACCGCGCACAATATGGGTGGCCTCGATATCTTTGCAAAATTCTACTGTGAGTTTTTGAAAAGAAGCGACCCGCACCTGAGGCTGGTCTAAAAAAAGCGATTGGATATGGGTTATTTTTTTTGCTGTGCTAAAAAGTCCTTGCTTTTTGGAATTGATGCCAACGCCAATCACGACTTCATCGAATAAACAGAGCGCTTGCTGCACTATGGCTTCGTGGCCTTTAGTAAAGGGATCAAAACTTCCAGGGAATAGACAGCGTTTCATGAGGTGTGCTTGAAAAAACTAAAATACACATTTCCGAAATTGCGACAAGCATCAAATTGTGCTTCAGCTGAAAAATCGTGCTGTTTGCCGTGTTCGATGATGACCAAACCGTCTGGGGTAAGGAGTTGTTTCTCAAAAATGGTTTGTATGAGCTCTTGATGGAAGCCTAGATGGTAAGGAGGGTCGGCAAAAATGAGGTCGTACTGAACGTTTTTGGCATTGCGACAATAAATCACACAGTCTGATTTATAAACCTGCATTTGCTCGGCAATTTGCAAAGTTTGAACGTTTTGTTTGAGGTATTGCACGCAGCGCGGGTGGCTGTCAATGGCCAAAAGATGGGCGGCGCCTCTGCTTACAAATTCAAATGAAATATTGCCGGTTCCTGCGCACAAATCCAGTACCCTGAGCTCATCGAGATCAACGGAGTTCTCCAACATATTGAACAAACCTTCTTTGGCGTAGTCTGTAGTGGGTCTGGAAGGAAAGCCCGGCGGAGTGGCAAAACGCTTGCCTTTTAATGATCCTCTGATGATGCGCACAAAATTTGGTTTTGGTAAGTTGGGGTATCGTAAAAAGTACAATTGTACTGCTCAAAATCTTTGAACTGACCAAGTAACGACTCAAAAGCGGGAAAGTCAAAACTTTGGCTAGCATCGTAAATGGCAAGATCTAATTGATGGGGTAGTTGTAGTTTTTGTTGATGCGCCAATAAAAAATAGAGAAGATCTGTATTTTGTTGGTATTCATTGGCTGTACAGCACATTAATTTGTTGTCTTTGACTGCAATCAATACAAAATGTGTAGCCTCTATCAAGAGCACCACTTTGTCTTTGGGATTTTGAGCACTTAAATGGGTAAGTTGACTTGAGACGCTGTGCTGCACTTGCGGGGTGTGCAAATCGTATTTGGCATAATCATAAAGCCAAACGGGAATGCTGTATATCAAGACGAGGTCGAGGGCTGCAATGATTTGATGTGTTAAATGCTGATTGGCAGGGAGTGCGCCTTGGTTGAGCTGGTAATAAGTCTCTAGTTGATTGGGGTCAAAAAGTGCTCTCGGAAAAAGTGTCAAGTGCGGGCTAAACCACAAAACGCGCTGAAGGGAATGGTTTTCTAGCGCTTTTTTAATCGGTCCTGACATGCGCTCACGTGCAAAGGGTTTATCCGCTTCTAGAGGGTAGGATTGAGCAAGCACAGTTTGTTGTGCATGTTCGAGCAGTAAGAGCGTAGAATCTGTAAAGTGAAGTACCAAACGCGACATGGCTTGTTTATAAGTCTTTGGGCTTAACGCCTTAGTGCAAAGCTACAATTTTTAATTTTGTTAATGCGCACAACGCTTAAATCATGAACCAAGCACTCACTTTTACGTCAGATCAAGACCAAGCGCTTGCGCAGTTTTTGGTGTTCATTCGCGCGCACGAAACCCGCAAGCTTTGGGTGCTTACGGGCTATGCCGGAACAGGTAAATCTACGCTTATCGCACATTTAGTGCAGCAAATGCGTGCCGAACAATTGCCATTTAAATTGCTCGCCCCGACGGGTAGGGCAGCTAAAGTATTGTCCAACTACGCGGGTTTTCCCGCCAGTACCATTCACCGCCACATCTATTTTTCTGGCGGAGAACTCAGCACGCAAGGGCTGTCACTGGCCAAAAACCTACACAAAAACACTTTGTTTTTTGTAGACGAAGCCTCTATGCTTGCGGCGTCTTCTGCCTATGAAGCCAATAATGTCCTTGAAGACCTCCTCAATTATGTGTACAACGGCGAAAATTGCCATTTGATTTTTATCGGTGACCCAGGGCAGTTGCCGCCTGTTGGCCAAGAACAAAGTTTGGCGCTCGAGCCAGCGCTTTTGGCAACAGCATTTGCCTCGCTGCATATCTGGCACAGCCACCTCACGCAAGTGGTGCGCGTCAATGAAAGCTCGGGTATCCTTACAGCAGCCACTTACTTGCGCCAAAAACAAGAATTTATACTCCCCTTATTTCCCAAATTAAGTGAGTTTACTGATGCGAGTGTGCAACAAATCAATGGGGCAGAATTTCAAGAAAGCCTAGAGAGTTCTATTGCCCAAGTCGGTACAGATGAAACCATTTTGCTCACGCTGGCCAATAAGCGCGCCAATCAATGGAATCTAGAAATTCGCAACCGCTTGTTTTACAGAGAAGAAGTCCTCGAAAAGGGCGACCTCCTGATGGTCGTCAAGAACAATTATTTTTGGCTAGATCCCAGTTCCAAGATGGGTTTTATTGCCAACGGCGAATTGGCCCGTGTAGACCGCGTTCGTAAATTTGAAGCCTATTACGGTTTTGAATTTGCTCAGCTCGACCTCTGTTTTGTAGATTACCCCGATCAGGGCCCCATTTCTTGTATTGTGCATATCCAAAGTTTGTCTGACGAAGGGCCAAGCCTCGGTAGAGAGGTCTTGCGCAAGTTGTTTTACGCCATTGAAGCTGAACACGCCGATATCAAAAACAAACAAAAACGCTACAGAGAGGTCCTTAAAAATCCGTACTTCAATGCACTGCAAATCAAGTACGCCCATGCTGTTACTGTGCACAAAGCACAAGGTGGGCAATGGGCCCACGTCTATGTAGATTATGGTTTTTTACCAGAAGAACGAAAAAACACCGCTTATTTGCGCTGGCTCTATACAGCCATTACAAGAGCGAGTGAAAAACTCTTTTTACTGAACTTTCCGCCCGACTTTTTTGCCCTCAACGAGACCAACTCTTGAGTGCTTTTTCTTGGGCTGCAATGGTAGCGCTGGCGGCTACAACTAAATGGCTCACATAAAAATGACGGTCTACCTCCGGTATAAAGCGCTCGAGCAATTGGCCATTTCGCTCCACGAGTAAAGTCTTGTTTTGGTTTTCATGAAAAGCCAACCAGTTGTCTAGGCTAGGCAGTGCGCGCAAACCATTCACGCCAATGATGAGATCTCCGATGACCAAGCCACCTGTGTCTGCGGGTGAGCCTGGATAAATACTCAGAATTTGCCATTCTTTGCCGCTCAAACTCACCTTCATGCCCAAACGTGCCTCGGCATAACTTTTACTTGGTATTTGTTGGAGTTCTAGTCCAAAAAAGTCAAAGGCTTCTTGCATGAGCGCTTCGTAGGCGGCTGTTCCTCCGACGTAATCCTTGAAAAAATCAGCAAAAGATTCGCCAGAAAGGTTTTCTAGGGTCGTTTGATAGTCTAGTATGGTATAGCCGTTTGTATTTGCGCCAAAGTTGTAATAGAGGTCTTTGATGACCTGCTCAATACCCATTTTGTGGTTGGTAGCTTTGCGCAGTCTGTAATCGACGTAAAACGCGAGCAAACATCCTTCTGTGTAGATAGAAACTTTTCTGCCCGGTGCCCCAGGTACATAGCCATCTAGCCAAGTGTCAAATGATGCGGCTGCAACGCTCATAGAGAAACGCCCTGGGTTGTCGAGGTGTTTTTGCACCTGCTTACTGAGTTCTTTGAGGTATTGTGTGAGGCTGAAAACCCCACTTTTGAGCAAGTAGAGGTCACCCATGTAGGTGGTGATGCCCTCGTAAATAAAGCCGGTGAGCGCGTAGTTTTCACGCTTGAAATTGTAAGGCTGCATTTCGGCTGGCCTGAGTGCTTTGATATTCCAAGCGTGGTAGAGTTCATGCGAACAAACGCCAAGTAATTCCGTATAAAGGCTCCCAAAAACGTCGCAGGAAGGCCCAATGGCAATGACTGTTGAGTCTAAGTGCTCCACGCCATGGTAAGCTGCATAGGGGAGTGCCTGAATCAAAAAAGTGTATTCCGGACTCGGAAACTCTCCAAAGTCTTGGATTTGGCGCTGCGTAAATTGAGAGAAGTCTTGAAGTACGCGCTCCCAAGGAACCATTTGCTGCTGATTGAAGCAAATATGAAAGGTAGTGCCGTTTACTTCATAGCTGCGTCGGTCAATAGCCGCACTACAGATCAAAGGGCTGTCTGCCAAACGGTCGAAATTGGCAAGTTCAACGCTGTGATTTTCATCAAAGTGCAAGGCGGAGGCAATTTGCCACTCAGTGGGGATATGCAATTGCAATTGATACGGCTGCTCAGTTTGTTGCGCATCGTAGAAAAAACAATTGACCGGATTGATATACAGCTGTTTGGGGTCTAGAAAAGTAGAGCCAGCATTGAGTTCAGCAGCATAATAATTGTAAGTGATTTTAATTTGAGCGCTTCCTTTCGAAGCAATGACCCAGGTATCTTTCGCAGTCTTTTGAACCTCCAAAGGTTGGTTGGCAGCACCAAAGGCTTTGAATCCTTTGATGTTTTTGGCGAAATTACCGATTTCATAACGTCCGGGTCTCCAACTTGGCAATTCAAGTTGCAGCACGTCTAGTTCTGCTGCCTGCTCAAAAACGGCACTCAATTGAATGTAGCGCTGTTGGGCTTGCTCGCAACGGACTTGATAGCGCACCATCAGATCAGGCGTATAATTCGGCTTGCAACTGCGCAATTTTGTCGTCGGCCAGATAGTCGTCGTAAGGCATCATTTTATCGATGATACCATTGGGCGTAAGCTCGATGATGCGGTTGGCAACGGTGCTCACCAATTCGTGGTCATGAGAGGTGAACAAAAGCGTGCCTTGGAATTCTTGCATGGCGTTGTTGAGCGCTGTAATGGATTCGAGGTCGAGGTGGTTGGTTGGTTCGTCCATGAGCAATAAGTTGCCTTTTGCGAGCATCATTTTGGAGAGCATGCAACGTACTTTTTCACCACCAGACAACACTGCTGCCATTTTCATGGCTTCTTCACCTGTAAAGAGCATGCGGCCGAGGAAGGTGCGTAAATAGACTTCTTCGCGCTCTTCATCGGTGAGCGCATATTGGCGCAACCAATTGATAAGGCTGAGTTTGGCTTCAAAGTAATGGTGGTTGTCGTTGGGTAAATAGGCGGTTGTAATGGTGGTTCCCAATGTGATTTCTCCGGAATCTGCTTTAAGGTTACCTGCTAGTATTTCAAAGAAATGGGTAAGCGCTACAGAATTACGTGAAATAAAAGCAATTTTATCTCCTTTATTGACTGTTAAATAGAGATCCTTGAATAAGGTCTTGCCGTCGGTCTTTTTACTCAAG
>JBIKZM010000043.1:0-8174 GCA_044354735.1 Crocinitomicaceae bacterium | reverse complement strand
GCTTTAAAATTAAGCCAACACTTCTTTCACTAAGTCGGCAGCTTCTTGGAGCTGAACCGCTGAATGTACGTTGAGGCCAGACTCGTCAATCAAACGCTTCGCTTCTTCGGCATTGGTGCCTTGTAAACGCACGATAAGGGGAACCGGTAGTTCGCCGATGTTTTTATAGGCGTCTACGATACCTTGTGCAACGCGGTCGCAGCGAACGATACCACCGAAGATATTGATGAGGATTGCTTTGACGTTCGGATCTTTTAGGATGATGTGGAAGGCTTTTTCTACGCGCTCTGCGTTGGCAGTTCCACCGACATCGAGGAAGTTGGCAGGGTTGCCGCCAGACAGCTTGATGATGTCCATGGTGGCCATTGCGAGACCTGCACCATTGACCATACAGCCTACGTTACCGTCTAATTTAACGAAATTGAGGCCAGCTTCGTCGGCTTCTACTTCTGTTGGATCTTCTTCTGATTTGTCGCGTAGCGCGGCGAGGTCTGGATGGCGGAACAAACCGTTGCCATCTAGGCTTACTTTGGCGTCTACGGCGATGATTTTGTCGTCGGAAGTCTTGAACAATGGGTTGATTTCAAACATAGACGCATCGATACCGACATACGCGTTGTATAAAGACGGAACGAATTTGACCATGTTTTTGAAAGCCTCGCCAGACAAGCCGAGGTTGAAAGCGATTTTGCGCGCTTGGAAACCTTGAAGGCCCACGCGTGGATCGATGTGTTCTTTGAAGAGTTTTTCTGGGGTGTGTTCGGCCACGTGCTCGATGTCCATACCACCTTCGGTAGAATAAATAATGACGTTGCGGCCAGACTCGCGGTCTAGGAGAACCGACATATAAAATTCTTGTACTTCTGTTGCGCCTGGATAGTAGACGTCTTGGGCGATAAGCACTTGATTGACTTTCTTGCCTTTGCCATTTGTTTGCAGCGTAGTGAGGTGACCACCGAGAATACCAGCTACTTTTTCTTCAACTTGGTCAAGGCCTTTAGCCAAAACAACACCGTGAGAACCTGTTTCTGCGACAGTTCCTTTGCCACGACCACCCGCATGAATTTGGGCTTTGATCACGTACCAGGACGTGCCTGTTTCTTCTGTGAGTTTTTTGGCTGCTGGAATAGCGGCCTCAATACTGTCAACAACAATGCCTTCTTGTACGGCCACGCCGTATTTTTTGAGGATTGCTTTACCTTGGAATTCGTGTAAGTTCATACTGTCAAATTTGCGCCGTAAAACTACGTTTTTTTCATGAGCCAACTTGGCCCCTTGTAAATATTTTTATCTAATCTGGTTTTTCCAGGAGGAGGTGATGTCTCTGGAAGCGTAGGCTGCTTTCTTAAATGCCTGAACATCTTGCCAAATGGTGTCGAGCGCATATACCAAAGCGCGCTCTTCTTCTTGCATGGCATCTTTGAGCAAGGCCGGATCTGAGAAATGTGTTCTGACAAAATTGGTGTCAAAATGACCACTGCGAAAAGCAGGATGCTTCAGCACAAACTTGCCAAAATCTAAGGTGGTTTTGACGCCAGAAATTTGGTAGTTGTCTATGGCGGCAATGCAGCGGTCAATCGCTTCTTCGCGGGTTTTGCCCCATACTACTAACTTGGCAATCATGGGGTCGTAGTAAATTGGAATTTCCATGCCTTCTTCAAAAGCGTCGTCTACGCGGATGTGCCGCCCAGCTGGAATGCGGTAGCGGTCTAGGGTACCGATATCGGGGGTAAACCCACCGAGGGTGTCTTCGGCATAAACGCGCACTTCAATGGCGTGTCCGTTGATTTGGAGTTCGTCTTGCAATTTAGGCAAGCGTTCGCCGCGCGCCACGCGAATTTGCCATTCGACGAGGTCGAGGCCCGTGATTTCTTCGGTAACCGGGTGTTCCACTTGCAGGCGGGTGTTCATTTCCAAGAAATAAAAATCGAGGTTGGCATCGATGAGGAATTCTACAGTGCCTGCACCTTCATAGTTGCAAGCTTGGCAAACAGCCACCGCCGCCTCTCCCATTTGCTGGCGCAACGCAGGGGTCAGGACCGCACTTGGCGCCTCCTCTACTACTTTTTGATGGCGGCGCTGCACAGAGCACTCGCGCTCAAATAAATATACGGTATTGCCGAGTTGGTCGGCAAATACTTGGATTTCGATGTGGCGCGGTTGGTCTACGAATTTCTCGATAAACACGGCATCGTCGCCAAAAGAAGAGCGGGCTTCGTTTTGGGCGAGGGTCATTTGCTCTTCAAATTCGGCTTCGTTTTGCACCAAGCGCATGCCTTTCCCTCCACCACCTGCAGAGGCCTTGATCAAAATGGGATAGCCCACCTCTGCTGCAATTTTTTTGGCTGCTGACACATCTGAAATAGCTTCATCTACGCCCGGTACGAGCGGAACGTTATAGGATTTTACCGCTTGTTTGGCCGAAAGTTTGTCACCCATCACCTCCATAGATTCGGGCGAGGGGCCAATCAGCTTGATCCCTTCGGCTTTCAATTTTCTTGCAAAGCCTGCGTTTTCAGAGAGAAATCCGTATCCAGGATGCACGCCATCTGCGCCGAGGTCTTTGCAAATTTGAATGATTTTATCTTGCTGCAGGTAGCTTTCTGCCGAGGGGCTTTTACCGACATAAACGGCTTCGTCGGCTTCTAATACGTGCGGTGCGTTGGCATCTGCATCGGAATAAATGGCCACACTGCGGATGTCCATTTTCTTGAGGGTTCTAAGCACGCGTCGAGCGATCTCGCCGCGATTGGCTACTAGTACTTTTTTCATGTTGGGGTATAGTTACAGGTTGTCTGTGTTTTTTGGGCTGAGCTTGCCCTGATTTTTTTGGAGACTTTGAGAGGAGTTGTTTCAACTGCTTCACAAAAGCCAAATCTGAGAACTGATGAAATTCTTCGTAATAAGAAAGTCCAAACCCTTGCGTAAACGGCCCTTGGTTTTCATTGACGGAGTTGGTATTGGACTGATTAAAGGCCCTGATCCGGAAATTGTCTTGGATCTTGTATTCCACATTGACATCTCCAATCATGGAGTTGGTGTAAGCCTGAGAACCATTTGCAGCCGCACTGCGGTTCTCTACGCCAAAGCTACCGGTGATCACGAGTTTGTCGTCCAGAAAGCCCTTGGCTACCCCAAGCTCTACTTTGCTTTCACCAGCTGCTGCATCGGCGCCGTAGTCCACATTGAGTTTGTAGTTGTCTGACAGCTTACCTAGCGCTGCATTGATTTGCGATTCGAGCAAGTCTAAAGCAGCTGAGCCGCCTGCGGAAAGGTTGCCTTTGAGCGGTTGAAATTTACTGACCAATAACAAAGAGAAAAACTGCCGATTGAGCTCATCGGGATCGGATTTGACGCGGTCAATGAGTGCTTTTCCGGTTTCGGTCACGCGCGGGGCCACGAGGTCAAAAGTAATTTTGGGGGTAAGAAGTGACTCAGTGAGTTTGAGGTAACACAAGATTTCTTGATTGACGAGCGTGTTGTCTTGAATTTCCGGGCTCAGCTCTAAGATAGAAGCGCGTTTGGCGGTGACCGTATTGATCGTAATGTCTGCGTTATACGGATCGCCGGTCCATTCGATTTTTGATCCTGCCTCGATGTCAAAGGTTTGCTTGATAGATCCGAGCGCAAAGTCATAGCGACTGCCTTTGGCAATCACGTATGGGCCGTTCATGGTGAGTTGGTTGTATTGGTCTAGCTTGATATTGAGCTCTCCGCTGCCCTTGGCTGTAATTTCATCGCCAGTTTGCTCATTAAAAATGAGCTTCATGCCGGCGTCTGGCGTGACGTGAAAATTAAGGTCGAGGTAAAGGCCCGTAAAATCCAAACCTTGCGGCCCGAGCTGCGCACTCACGCCGCGCTCTACAAATTGAACAAAATTGTCTTCGTCATTGATTTCAGACATGCCGTACATCGGAAAAATAACTTCTGTGCCCTTACGGGTGGTGGCATCTACGGTAATTTCAGTATTGGTCATGGTGCCAAAAATGTTGGCGGTGCCGCGTCCGTAGGCCTTTCCGTAATAAACATCTCCCTCTTTTTGTTTGGTATTGAGCAAGAGAAATTTATCAATCGGAACCAACTGATTGGTGCGCGGATCTATTTTTTTGAGGTCGTCTTCAAAGTTGATTTGGATGTCGTAGTTCCAGCGGTCAAAATTGTTGTGGTTGATGGCACTCGAGAGATAAGCGGTATTGCCTTCTGGGTCTTTGACGGGAATGTTATCGAGAAAAAAGGCATCTTCAGTGACTTGAATGAGGCCTTCTAACTGATATTTTACGCCGAGAATGGCCACCTCTGCCCCACCCTCTTGCAAGCGCAATTTACCTATCAGTTGGGGTTCGTTAGGACTACCGGTCAAACGCAAGCGGCCATTAAGTTTGCCTTTGATGCCTTTCACTACTTCAGGATCCAAAAATGCATTGACAAAAGAGATATCGGTTTGCTTGAAATTGAGCCCAAGGTCGAGTTCATCTTCTTTGAGTTTGTATAGACCGTCAAAATCGAAGGTGCGTTCATTGCGGTATTGCAAGGTGCCTTCCAACACAATACTTTGTCTGACTTCATTCCAATCGGAATGCAACATGATGTCGCCAACGGCCTGGCCGTCTATTTGCAATTGTTCTAAATTGGCATCGGCAACAATGCTCAGGTTGGTAAATGGCGTAGAAAGCGTTCCCCAGCCGCTGAAACGACCGCTATAGTGATTAGGCAAACCCATTAAGGAACTCAACTCGCCGAGGTCTAGACCAATGATGTCAAAACGCAATTCATCGCGCTTGTTATCAGACAAACAACCATTGATTTTGATGCGTTGGTAACCTCTGTGTAATTCTAAGTCGGTAACGCTAAGATCTTTGGTCGCTACTGTGATGTCTGACTGATTGGCCACCTCCCACTGCACGCCATTGATCGTGAAAAATGATGGCTGCAGCGTAAAGCTGATGTAGTCTTTGGGTAAAATGGTCGTGCGCCATTTGAGCTCGGAGAAATTATTGGTGTTGGGGTCCCAGGAAAGCGCTGCTTCCAGCACGCCGTTGGCGCCCGTATTGATGAGCTTGAGTTCGTGAAAAGAAGTAGAATCAGCTACAGACAACTGCCCCACGGTAAGCTGTCCATTGACTTCATTGTGCAAAATTGTTTGATTCAGCTCGATGTTATCGAACGCTAAACTAGCATAGGCCAAACGAGGGCAATTGACCGCAACTTTTAATGCTTCTTGTTTGGAATCAAACGAACCCGAAATACTGGTGGCCGAAGCGAGCTCTAGCTCTGGCAAGAAGATCTGCAAAAGTTCGCGGGTATTGCGCGCCAACAAACTGAATTCAAATTGTGCATTTGAATGCTGGAAAGCACGGGTTTGCCCTTCTATTGGCGGATACAAAATGGCTAAGTGATGGGTGAGGTCGGCCACTAAGGTTTGCTCGTCTAAAATACCTTTGATATTGAAATCGAGGATTGGGCTGCTCAAATCGATATTGACGTAGTCGGCTTGTTGGCGGTAATGGACTTGCGCAAGTTCCGAATAAATTTGATGGCCTTGGGCGCTGTAATGGAGGTCTCGGAGGCTGGCAAAACCGACCACAGACTTCCAACTAGGGCCTTCAAAACCGATATTGACACGTGCGCTCAATTGATCGTGTGCTAAGGTACTGAAATGAAGGTCATGGAGGTCAGCACGCGCAATTTCGGCCTGGATCTGGTAACTCGGGGCCGACCCCAACGCCAATTGCAAAATGCTTGACATTTGTAAATGAGGGTCGTCGATCTCTAGCTTGGCCAACAATTGCTCATTTTGGATATTGGCTTCTTTGACGGCCACATTTTTGTAGTTGTAGTCGTTCACCGCGATTTGAGCAAGATCTGCGCTTGAATTCTGTAAGGTGAGTTCGCCATTATTGTCTATCTCGAGCTCAAATTGGACGTTTCCGCTAAGCTGGCCAAGCGCCGCCACATCGAGCAATTGACCCAATTCAAAATTTGCTAAGTTCAAAAAGCTGCTGTCGGCCACACCACTTATGGTGAGTAAATCAGGCGTATTGGCAATAGAAATAGGTGCAAGTGAGAGTGTACCCAAAGCCGTTTGAGCCTCTTGAATTGATACCTGAAGTTTGGAAGGCGTTCCGCTTACTTTGGCATTTTTGAGCTCAAAAAAAGAGGCCTTTTGAAGCAAAGAGGGTATTTCAATGGCCGATTCACCCTTTGGTAAATGTAAGTTTTGGATATCGTTTAAGTCCAGATAGGCCTTTGTAAGGGTTTCGTCTAAGTACAGTTGAGCGGTGGGTTTGCGGAAATCAGGCAAGCGCAAGTTGGCCTGAATTTGCGAGCGTTTACCAAAGCGCAAATTCAGGTCTTGAATGCGCAAGTTGCGCAGTTTGTCTTTGACCACACCCGACACAAAAACGGTCTGATCCATGCCTTCGATATTGGGCGCAAAGTACGCGATGTCGTGGAGCCAAATGCGGCTTGGCGCGAGTATACAATCAAAGACAACGCGGTCATCAAAATGATTGAAGTCTGAACTGGTTTGGGTGCGCAGCGCTAATTTCGGGATACTAATGTTGCTTTTTGACGTCTGGAGCGTTGCATTGCGCAAGCGCAAACCCTGTGCTGAAAAAGAAGCTTCGGCTTGCAAATTGCGGAGTGCAAAACCTGATCTGTCTTTGAATTTCAGTTGGCGAATTTGACATTTAAAGGACTCGCCCACAGACTGAATTTGGTTTGCTTTTAAATGAAGATCCTTGAGTTCGAGGTGGTTGTAGTCTAGGCCAAAGGTTAGGGTGTCTTTGCGCAAATCGTGGTAGCTGAGATCGATGTGTTGTAGTGAAAGATCGGTCAAGAGCACCTGAAAATCTGTTGCCGATTGAGTGGGTTGATCAGAAGCAAAGTAATCTTCTATAAAGGCAATATTTGAACGTCCGTCTTTTCGATCCAGTGATAAATTCACTTTACCCCCATAAAGCCGCAGCTCATTGATCAGCAATTTATTTTGCAGCAATTTAAATTGATCAAGCCCTAAGTACAGATGTTTGAGCGCTAAAATTGGCTGTTTGTTTTGATCTTCAAGGTAGATGTCTTTTAAATCGATGTAACGAAACAAGACGATGTCTACGGCCCCAATATGCACTTTTGCCTGTAATTCTGAACTGAGATAGGCTGTGGCTCTGTTGGCCAAATAGGTTTGCACCCAAGAACTGCGAATGGCAAATACCAAAAAGATGACAAGGATCAGCAACCACTCTAGAAGAATGGCAAGTGTCAGGCCCGCGATTTTGAGTACCTTTGTCATGTTTGTTACAAAATTAGCAATCTTTTGACAGCAAAACCCAAGATTATACTAGGTATTGAGTCGTCTTGCGACGACACCTCCGCGGCCCTTCTCGTCGGCAACCAAATTCATGCCAATATCATTGCTGGGCAAGCCGTACATGAACAATACGGCGGAGTGGTGCCCGAACTCGCCAGCCGCGCACATCAAGAAAACATCATTCCAGTGGTGCAAACCGCGCTGCAAACGGCCCAACTCTCGCTTTCAGACCTCGACGCCATTGCCTTTACCCAAGGGCCCGGCCTCATGGGTTCACTTACGGTAGGCACCTCCTTTGCCAAAGCACTCGCGCTGGCACTTGACATACCGCTCGTGGGCGTACACCACATGAAAGCACATATTTTGGCGCATTTTATAGAAGATGCGAGCGACGCAGCACCCAGTTTTCCATTTTTATGCCTGACCGTGAGCGGCGGGCACACCCAAATTGTGCGCGTCAACAGCGCGCTAGACATGCAAGTCATTGGCAGCACCATAGACGACGCCGCTGGCGAAGCTTTCGATAAAGCCGCAAAAATGCTAGGCCTTCCCTACCCTGGCGGGCCTTTGATTGATCAGTACGCAGCCCTTGGCAACCCAAACGCTTTTGAATTTGCTAGGCCTCAGATCAAAGACCTAAACTTCAGTTTCAGTGGCTTAAAAACTTCCATTTTATATACACTTCAAGCTGCCGAAAAAATAGAACCCAACCTTCGTCAGGACAAACGCAATGACCTCTGTGCATCAATTCAGCAAAGTATCGTTCAAATTTTGATATCCAAACTCGAGAAGGCAGTCAAGGCAACGGGTATCCAGACCGTAGCAATTGCCGGTGGTGTTTCGGCCAATTCTGAACTCAGAAAGCGCT
>JBIKZM010000261.1:0-2720 GCA_044354735.1 Crocinitomicaceae bacterium | reverse complement strand
ACCCATAGAACCCCCAATGAAACTGAAATCCATCGCCGCAATGACTAAAGGCTGGCCTTCGAGTTGGCCTTTAGCAGTGCGAATGGCATCTTTGAGGCCAGTAGCTTTTTGGGTAGCCGAGACGCGATCGGTGTATTTTTTGGTATCCGTAAAGCCTAGCGGATCGCCAGATTGTAAATCCGCATTGAGCTCTTCATATTTTTGCGCGTCGAAAATAAGCGAGAAGTACTCCGTAGAACCAATGCGCTCGTGATGCGAACAGCGGTCACAAACATAGTTGTTGCGCATGAGGTCGTCGCTGGTGTAAAGGGTTTTGCAATTGGAGCAACGCACCCATAAACCTTCCGGCACTTCCATTTTATCACTAGTGGAAGTGGTAATGCCTTCTTTATTTCTTTTAAACCATGCCATAATTTCAATTCAGCGTGTTGATGTTATTTAAGTCTGCAAAGGACTGCTCTAGGCGCTTGACGAAAGTCAGTTCACCTTCGCGCAACCACTTGCGAGGATCGTAGTATTTTTTGTTGGGCTCATCTGCCCCATTTGGATTGCCAATTTGGGTACGAAGGTAAGGCAAATTGGTTTCAATGTAATCGCGCACACCTTCGGTGAAGGCAAATTGCATATCGGTATCGATGTTCATCTTGACCACTCCGTAACCAATCGCTTCTCTGATTTCAGCTAAACTAGAGCCCGAACCGCCGTGAAAAACAAAATCAACAGGATTTGGTTCCGTTTGAAACTTATCTTGGATGTAAGTTTGTGAATTTTTCAAGATCACTGGCGTTAGCTGTACATTACCGGGCTTGTATACGCCATGCACATTGCCAAAGGAGGCGGCAATGGTAAAACGCGGCGAAATTTGCAAGAGCGCTTCATAGGCTTCGGCAACCTCTTCCGGCTGGGTATACAACTTTGCGTTGTCTATGTCTGTGTTGTCTACGCCATCTTCTTCGCCACCGGTAATTCCTAATTCAATTTCGAGGGTCATGCCTATTTTGGACATGCGGCGCAAATAGTTTTGACAAATTTCGAGATTCTCGGCAAGTGGTTCTTCGCTCAGGTCAATCATGTGTGAACTGTACAAAGGCTTTCCGGTTTCTTCAAAAAAGGCCTCCCCGGCATCTAGCAACGCGTCTATCCAAGGCAAGAGTTTTTTGGCACAATGATCGGTATGTAAAATAACGGTTGCACCGTAAGCCTCAGCAAGCGCATGTACGTGGCGCGCGCCAGCAATTGAACCTAAAATAGCTGCTTTTTCTTGTGCGTTAGACAAACCTTTACCTGCAAAAAATTGACCTCCTCCGTTCGAAAATTGGATGATTACAGGTGCGTTGAGTTTGGCTGCAGTTTCCATGACGGCATTGACCGTGCTGCTGCTCGTGACATTCACGGCAGGCAAGGCAAAACCTTTTAGTTTGGCAAGTTGGAAAATCGCTTGCACTTGATCGCCTGTGGCGACTCCGGGCTTGATCATTGTTGTATGCTTTTGTTGTTGATTGCTGCGACAAAATTAGAAATTATCCGCGATATAATAATTCAAGGTTTTTAGCGTTAAAGATTCAAACCTTTAAAACAGCCTATGATTAAAAATACTTACTCAGCACAACCTACCCCAAGCGCCGCACTTCTACCCGACCCAAGCATACTTCAGTTTCTGAAAATGTATAGCCGATCAATAGAAGTCATCAAAGGAAAGACCGCTTCAATTTTAGTAGGAAAAAATTAAGCAAGCGCCTTCGGGCGCTTTTTTTATGCCCTTCGGTTCAGTAAATATTTGGTAAATTTAACCCATGCTATTTGAACTGGTTTCTGACTACAAACCAACGGGAGACCAACCCGAAGCCATTCGCCAATTGGTCAGTGGTTTAAATAATGGCATCCATCAACAAACGCTACTTGGCGTAACCGGCAGCGGCAAGACCTTCACGGTGGCCAACGTCATCCAACAAGTGCAGCGTCCTACCCTCATCCTTTCTCACAACAAAACACTTGCCGCTCAGTTGTACGGCGAGTTCAAGCAGTTTTTCCCGAACAACGCTGTAGAATACTTTGTGTCTTACTACGACTACTATCAACCTGAGGCTTACATTCCGTCGACCGGTACTTTCATCGAAAAGGATCTTCAGATCAACCAGGAAATCGAAAAACTGCGCTTGGCCGCCACCTCCGCACTGCTTTCAGGCCGCCGAGATGTCATTGTGGTGGCGTCTGTGAGTTGCATTTATGGCATTGGCAACCCTACTGAATTCAAGAACAGTATTTTGCACTTAAAAAAGGGCGATATCGTGGTGCGCAATCAATTTTTGTTCCGCCTGGTTGAAAACCTTTACCAACGTGCGGGCACCGATTTTCAGCGCGGGCAATTCAGGGTTTCTGGTGACACCGTAGACATCTACCTCGCTTATACCGACTACGCCTTGCGCATTGGCTTCTGGGGCGACGAAATCGAAACCATTGCGGCCATCGATCCCGAAAGTGGTAAAACCTTAGAAAAATACGAGCAAATCGATATTTTTCCGGCCAATCTTTTTGTTTCGAGCCCAGACAACACGCGCCAAGCCATCACCCAAATCCAAGACGACCTCATCCCGCAAGTTGCAGCGTTCAAAGAAGAGGGCAAGCTAGAAGAAGCCAAAAGACTCGAGGAGCGCGTCAATTACGACCTCGAAATGATCCGCGAACTCGGGTATTGTTCGGGCATCGAAAATTACTCCCGT
>JBIKZM010000260.1:0-2725 GCA_044354735.1 Crocinitomicaceae bacterium | reverse complement strand
AGTCAATTTGCAGCGCAATATCTTTAGGGACTACAAATTCAAACTCAAAATAACCATTGGTTATACTACTTTGTCCGCGATAAATACGGTTGGTTTGCTGTTCATAAGCAATAATAGGCGAGCCCTGATCTTGACCTAATGTGTTTTGAATTTTGCGTTTGTCAAAAACCGTTGGCGTGAGCACCCCATTCCAATTGGTTAGCACAGCACCGCTGTAGTCTTCTAAGTGCCCTTTGATCTTGACTTTACTCAAGGCACGCAAAGTATCTAGCTGTTGCTGAGGATCTAGGCCGTTTATGCTATCCGTAACTACGCGATATCTTGGCAAAGCCAAACGCAGCGCAGGATCGCCGATGAGTGTAAAACTTCTTTTATTGGAAGAGCTGACCGATGCTGCATTTTTGGTTCTACGGGCAATTTCGCCAAATTCATACGCCTCGCCATTCGGGTAGCGATTGAATACGCGCTCAATCAATTTGAGGCCGATGTTGCTATTCACCCCAAAGTAAACGGAGCGTGTTGTAGTGAGCATGGCTATGGCGCCACCTGCCGGATTCAAGTACAACCACTCCCCTGCGGATACGCGCTCAGGATCATCGAAACGCGTAAACTCACAAGTTGCTGATACAAATAAATGCAAGGCCTGAATATTGCTCCAACTATTGACTTGATCGATATCTACAACGCGTTCTTCGGCTAGGCCTACTTCTCCGCCGTGACCAATATAGTTGGCAACAAGCACACCGCGTTGGATATTTGCGTCAATTGCGTTCACCATCGCTGGAAAGCGCTCACCCCCTGCCGTTACCACCTTTGGAAAAGCATCCATGTAAAGTTTGTTGTAATTGATTTCAGGGTTCAACATTTTGGAGATGGCATATTGCGGTTCGGCATCAGTATTGATGAAATATCCACCTTCGCGGTTGTCGGTCATGATTAAATACTGATTGCGCCAGTCGCCAAAAGTTTTATCGGTTTGGGTTCCCATACAGCAAGAGCTGTTCACCGGATAAAAGTTCGAACCGTTTTTCATGTAGTGTTCAATCTTATCGACCATTTGCTTGGCTTGTAAACTACTACTTACAATCAGGCGACCTACACCAATATCCATCATATCTGCCGCGCTCATGCCCTCGGCATCATCTAATATGCCAAAAAAGTCATCCACCACCATGGCGTCTATCGCATTCTCGCTACTGGACATTTGATAAGTAACAATGAAGTTATTGTTGTTGGGTTCTCTATTTTTTGGATCGTAGGTGCCATCGCCAAATAGGAGTAAATACTTTGGTTTAGCAGCAGGGTCATTGAGTAAAGCGCGGTCATAAAACATCTTCACAAAGCGGCGAATAGCCCCCGGGTCTTGCATTCCAGAACTGAACTCATTGTAAATAGCTTGCGGCTGCACCACATGCACGGTGAGTCCGTTGGCGCGGTGTAAATCGGCCAAGCGATTGGCCTCTGTGAAAAAGTCTGGATGTGAAACAATTAAATAATCTGCCAAAGGAAGCTGGTGCAAGTTTTGAAAAGTGATACTTCCTACTTTTTCCGGTGTGAAAAACGAGACGCCACTTGCCACCACCAATTCTCGGTATTGTGCAAGTGCCTTGAAAGTAGCTTGATTGCCCTGTAAAGTCAGCGGAATACGCACAGGATTGTGCCGGTCTGAGACATCCCATACGAAAGCATTTGCATTCACGCTGCCAAGCTGATAACTTGCTAAATTTGAAGTTGAAGACCACTTCGAAACACGAAAATTAAGTTGTGAACCCGTCAAAATAAGCTCTCTTTGGGCATTGATCAAAATGCGGTCGAGGTAGGTCACCACGCTTGGATTCAGTCTATTGATTGTAATGTTTAAATTCTGTGAACTACTCGGCGTTGAATCGGCACAGAGCAAAGTGCCTCGTTGGTAGTAAGAACCTGAGTGCGGCAGCACCATCTGACCAATCAGTTCTGTACCATTTTTCAATGAAATTTGATTGCCTGCCGTTCTTGAATTAGAGGCGTAAGACACCTGAAAACGAACAGGCACCGGGCTAACATTGGGAATCGTAAAGTTAAAATTTTGACTCAAATTGACATCAAACTCTTCTCCGTACCAACGCTGCCCGCCTTTCACTAAATTCTCAAGGTCGTTTTCATAAACATCTCTGTATTCATAGGTGCTCACCAAAGTATCGGCTGGCGCATCGATAACAGCCGCTTGAGCAATGCGCAAAGGAGCTATATCAGAACCTACATAAATGTAATAATAAGACTGATCTGAATAAGGATGTCTCACTTGATTGTACTGATTTCCACCAGACAGCTCCCAACGATGAGCGCCCCAACCATAAAAGAGAATAAAGTCGTTGGCATCAAAGGTACCATCAGCTTCACCAATCACTACAATTGCATTTTGAGCAATGTCATCTGTTATGGATGCGCCATTCCACTCTGGTATCACCCCTTCTCCATTTCCGTATACATGAATATGTGCCGGATTCAAATTGGTTGTATTGATGCCGCAATCTTCCAAAAAAGCTTTGTCTATTTTATAAATTCCATCTTTATTGACGGCAATGCGATACCACTTTCCGCTTGTGCTTCCTAAAACGGAAGAGGCTGCGTAGTCTTTTGTTTGTTGGTTATTTTTAGCGAGAAAGCGGTAATCAAGACTGATCAAGCGCTCTAGCGAACCGTTTACCGAACGAAGCGGTAATATATAACAAGAGAAAATGGG
>JBIKZM010000042.1:0-8200 GCA_044354735.1 Crocinitomicaceae bacterium | reverse complement strand
ATCTTTGTTGTAGCCTTTTTCGAGCGCTAAATCGGTGAAGGCAGCCCCTGTATTGAGGCAATAACCCAAATGGAATTTTTCGATGGTGGCTCTACTATAACCGCGCTCCTCAAAGTAAGAAAGACCGATTGCCTTGCCCTCTTGAGAATTGAGGAGCATGTCGGAGAAGGTATTCTTGGCAAATTCATTGATGATCAAAAAACTCTCGCGCTCGTTGAGTGCGGCGAGTTCTTCGGCTGTGGCTTCTCGTTCTTCGGGGACTTCGATGTTGTAGCGCTTGGCCAACCAACGCAGGGCTTCTGGGTAGCTAAAATGTTCCTTTTCCATCAAAAAGCTGGCTGCATTACCGCCCTTACCTGTAGAAAAACACTTGAAAATTTGCTTGACTGGAGAAACTACAAATGAAGGTGTTTTCTCGTCTGTAAAAGGACTGAGCCCTTTGAGATTAGACCCGGCACGCTTGAGTTGCACAAATTCTCCGATCACCTCTTCTATGCGAGCAGTTTGCAGAATTTGGTCAACGATATGCGGTGGAATCTTGCTCATTTAACCATTTACGGATTGATCGTATTGACTGTTTTGTTGCCTTTTTGGTCGTAGGTAACCCATTCGCCAATCATTTTGTCGTCTTGGTATTGGCCGTAATAGTGGATTTTACCATTCGGATACTTGACAACGGAGTGGCCATTCTTTTTTCCCTCGACATAAAAGGTAAAAGAAAGCAAATTGCCTTTTTCGCTGTAGTAATTCCACTTGCCCTCGCGGCCACCTTTTTGCGTAAGGTCACCTTCGTATTTGAGTTGTTTTTTGCCAGGATACCATTCTTTGTAGTGCCCGTCTTTGATTTGGACGAGTTCTTCTTTGACAGCAGGCTTTTCTTGTTTGTTATTTTGCTTGTTTTCACAAGAAAAACCAGTAAACAGAAAAGTAAGTATGAATAAGAGTTTGATTGATTTCATGGTTTTATTTTTCGCGGTTCATGGTATAGGCTACCAATCCTATTAACGAAGCTTTTGCTGGGCTGTCGGGGTAGCTTGCTAAAATTTGCAAGGCTTCGGCAGCCAAAGCTTCCATGCGCTTTTGGGCGTATTGCACACCGCCAGACTCCCAGACCAATTGAATGGCACGTTGCACGCGGGTACTGACGTCGTATTCATTTTTGATGATATAGCGCAATTCTTTTTGAATGGCTTGAGGTGCATTTTGCAGGGCGTAGATGAGGGGCAAGGTCAGTTTTTGCTCGCGGATGTCGATGCCTGTTGGCTTGCCGATGTGTTCGCCGGTACCGTAATCGAAGATGTCGTCTTTGATCTGAAATGCCAAACCAATAAGCTCGCCAAACTGACGCAGCTGAGCGCGTTCTGTATGTGCACCTACGCTGAGCGCCCCTGCTTCGCAGCAGGTTGCGATGAGCGATGCTGTTTTTTTGCGAATGACATCGTAGTAGATTGCTTCGGTGATGTCGAGGTGGCGTGCTTTTTCGATCTGCAGCAACTCGCCTTCAGACATTTCTTGTACGGCTCTGGCAACAATCTCGAGGAGGTCCATGTTGCGCTTTTCTATCGAAAGCAATAAAATCCGTGAAAGCATGTAGTCGCCAACCAAAACAGCAATTTTGTTTTTCCAGAGGGCGTTTACAGAGAAAAAGCCACGGCGTTCAGCAGCGTCGTCTACGACGTCGTCATGGACAAGCGTAGCCGTATGAAGGAGCTCTACTAAGGTAGTAGCATCAAAGGTGACCGGATTGATTTGACCGAGCATTTTGGCACTCAGAAAAACAAAAATAGGACGCAATTGCTTGCCTTTGCGTTTGACAATATAGCTCGTTACTTTATCGAGCAAAGCAACATCGGCATGCATAGCGTTTTGAAAATGGATTTCAAAATCGACTAATTCTTGCTGAATAGGTGCGGTGATGTCGTCTAGGCGCTGCATCTAACAAATATACGAAAAGCCGTGGCCTAATCGCAAAGCACTTGAACGAAAATTAGCGCGAAAGGTGCATATTTCTTTCAGCATAAATTTTGGTAAAGAATGGATCCTTTAAATCTTTGATGAAACGGATGGCCTCACCGGTAGATTTCATTTCTGGACCCAGCTCTTTTTTGATGTCAGGGAATTTCTCGTAGGAGAAAACAGGTATTTTGATGGCGTAACCTTCTTTGCGCGGCTGAAAATTGAAGTCGGTGACTTTATTGTGTCCGAGCATGACTTTCGTGGCGTAATTGACGTAAGGTTCGTCATAGGCCTTCGCTATAAATGGAACCGTACGAGACGCGCGCGGATTTGCTTCAATGACATACACTTTATCGTCTTTGATGGCAAATTGGATATTGAGCAAGCCTACAGTTTTGAGTTCTATAGCAATTTTCTTGGTGATGTCTTCGATTTGCGTGATGACGAAGTCTCCAAGGTTGTAAGGCGGCAAAACAGCGTAGGAATCGCCTGAGTGGATGCCCGCAGGTTCGATGTGTTGCATGATGCCGATGATGTAGACATTTTCGCCGTCGCAGATGGCATCGGCCTCGGCCTCAATAGCGCCACCGATAAAATGGTCTAATAAGATTTGGTTGTTGCCCATTTCGTTGAGGATGTCGACGACATGGTGCTCTAGCTCTTCTTTATTGATAACGATTTTCATTTTTTGCCCGCCCAAGACATAAGAGGGGCGCACTAAAAGTGGAAAGCCGAGCGTTTTGGAAAGTTCTATGGCTTGTTCGGCGCTCTCTACCACACCGTATTGAGGAAATGGCACATTGTTTTTCTCGAGTAATTTCGAAAAACGACCGCGGTCTTCGGCGAGGTCTAGGGCTTCATAAGAAGTGCCAAGAATTGGAATGCCGTAGCGCTCGAGTTTTTCTGCCAATTTAAGTGCGGTTTGGCCTCCGAGTTGTACGATTACACCAATTGGCTTTTCGTGCTGAATGATGTCGTAGATGTGTTCCCAGAAAACGGGCTCAAAATAGAGTTTGTCGGCAGTATCGAAGTCGGTTGAAACAGTTTCAGGATTGCAGTTGATCATGATGGTCTCGTAGCCGCATTCTTTGGCTGCCAAGACACCGTGCACGCAAGAGTAATCAAATTCGATACCCTGTCCAATGCGGTTAGGGCCTGATCCGAGTACCACCACTTTAGGGCGCTCACTGACGACACTTTCGTTTTCGTATTCAAAAGTTGAATAGTAATAAGGAGTAAGCGCTTCAAACTCAGCGGCACAAGTATCGACAAGTTTATAGACGCGATTGATTCCTAGGTCTTTTCTTTTTTGATAAACCTCAGACTCTAAACAGCGCAAAAGATGCGCGACCTGGCGATCTGCATAACCTTTTTGCTTGGCTTCAAAAAGAAGCTCTTGTGGGATGTTTTCGAGGTGAAACTTTTCAACTTTGCGCTCGAGCTTAATGAGGTCTGCTATTTGCTTGAGGAACCAAATGTCAATTTTGGTTTTTTCGACGATGGTTTTAAAGGGAATGCCCAGTTTGATGGCATCGTAGATATGAAATAAGCGGTTCCAACTGGCAAATTCTAAAGAATGGAGGATTTCGTTTTGGTTGGTGAGTTCTTTGCCGTCGGCACCTAAACCATTGCGGTTGATTTCTAGAGACTGACACGCTTTTTGCAGCGCTTCTTGAAAGCTGCGACCAATGCCCATCACCTCGCCAACCGACTTCATTTGCAGCCCTAATTGACGGTTGGTGCCGGGGAATTTGTTGAAATTCCAGCGCGGAATTTTGACAATAACGTAGTCTAAGGTTGGTTCAAAAAGAGCGGAGGTGGTTTTGGTAATTTGATTGCTGAGCTCATTGAGGTGATAACCGATAGCAAGTTTTGCTGCAATTTTGGCAATAGGGTAACCCGTTGCTTTTGAAGCGAGTGCCGAAGAGCGAGAAACACGCGGATTGATTTCAATAGCGATGATATTTTCGTTGTTGTCTGGTGAAACCGCAAACTGCACATTACAACCGCCTGCGAAATTACCAATGGAGCGCATCATTTTGATGGCCATGTCGCGCATTTTTTGAAAGGTGGTATCGGAGAGGGTCATGGCGGGGGCCACGGTAATGGAGTCTCCGGTGTGGATGCCCATTGGGTCAAAATTTTCGATGGAACAGATGATCACGACGTTGTCGTTGTCATCGCGCAAGAGTTCGAGTTCGAATTCTTTCCAGCCCAAAAGCGCTTTGTCTATCATGACCTCATGGATCGGTGAAAGTTGCAAGCCGCGCTCGAGGAGGTTGTCAAATTCTTTGGGGTGGTGCAAAATACTGGCGCCCGATCCACCAAGTGTGTAAGATGGGCGTATACAGAGCGGGAAACCAAATTCTTGCGCAATTTCTTTGCCTTCTAAAAATGACTTAGCTGTTTTTTGCGGTGCCATTGGCACGCCAATTTTCAGCATCAGTTCGCGGAAGGCTTCGCGGTTTTCGGTAATTTCTATGGCGTTGATATCTACGCCGATAATGCGCACGCCGTGTTGTTCCCAAATGCCCAATTCGTCGCACTGAATGCAAAGATTGAGTGCAGTTTGGCCACCCATTGTAGGCAATACGGCATCGATTTGGTGATTTTGGAGGATCTTGATAATGCTTTCTGGCTCAAGTGGCTGAAGGTAAACGTTGTCTGCAACAACCTTGTCGGTCATGATGGTAGCAGGATTGGAGTTGATGAGCGTTACTTCAATTCCTTCTTCGCGCAGCGAACGGGCTGCTTGAGAACCAGCGTAGTCAAATTCACAGGCTTGACCAATTACAATAGGACCACTACCAATAATGAGAACGGATTTGATCGAAAGATCTTTAGGCATAAGGGCTTCAATTTACTAGTTTCTTTGAGCGAAACTTTCGCTGCAAATTGAGGACAAATTTATGTTAAATTCGGTCGATAGCAGCAGTTAAGTAAGATTGTTTTTGAACAAAATGACCACCAAATGTTAATTAAATGATGCTCAGGCGCAATGACGCGAGATAAATTGAAGCGCCAAATGATTGAAAGTCTCGGCTTGTTCGTAATTGACCACATGACCACATTCGGGAACCACACTTAGCTCCGATGCTTTGTCTTGGCCCACAAGTAGCTTTACAGGATTTAAAAACATGTGGTCTTGTTCACCCATGACATATAAAGTAGGAATGGTTTCAGGAGCGGCGTTGATGCGTGTGAGATAAGCGGTGAGCCTAGCGGTGAGTTTGAACCAACGCTGAAATTCTTTGTCCATCACTTTTTTGGCCTCATTGATGAACAAGTGACGAGATGCTTTGTGATTGGCGCGTGGCATCATGATACTTGCCATTAATTTATAAAGGGAAATTTGGGGTAAAAAACTATACAGCATACGGCCCATGCGCAAAATGAGGCGCGAACGCACATTGAGTTTGGTGACAGCACCTGCAAAAATCATGCTTTTGACGAGATCCGGGCGCTGTGCACGCAAGGACTTAATGACAATGGAACCCAGAGAAACGCCTACAAAATGCGCTTGGGTAATTTTTTTTTGATCGAGCAGCGCAATGACATCTGAAGCGATGAGTTCGAAGGAATATTTTTGCTTGTAAGCACTTACCTTTTGGCTTTTTCCATGACCGCGTAAATCTAAGACCAACACGTTGTGACGTTCACAGAAATCTTTGAGTTGTTTGTGCCAAATAGACGAGCTCCCTCCTGCCCCATGGACAAATACAACCCATTGATTAGAGCTGCGGTGCAAGAAAGACTTAGAGTAGAGCATGTGCAAAAATAAAAAAACACCCGTTCAAAACGGGTGTTTTCAGTGAATGATCAAAAAATGATGCTTATTTATCTTTTACTTCTTCGAAGTCTACGTCTGTGACTTCGTCTTGTGCAGCACCTGAACCGGCATCAGCGCCCGCATCAGCACCTGCGCCCTGCTCGTTAGAGGCATTGTACATGTCTTGTGAGGCTGCCCCAAATACTTCGTTCAAGCGGTCCATTGCAGGCTGAAGATTAGCGGTGTTTTTGGCTTCGAACTCCGTTTTGAGCGCTGCCAATGCATCTTCGATTGGTTGCTTTTTGTCAGCAGGAATTTTATCTCCGTATTCTTTCAATTGGCGCTCAGTTTGGAAGATAAGGGAGTCAGCTTTATTGACCATCTCAGCTTCGTCACGGCGTTTGTTGTCGGCATCGGCATTGGCTTCTGCCTCTGCTTTCATGCGTTGGATTTCTTCGTCAGACAAACCGCCAGAAGATTCAATTTTAATGGATTGGAGTTTGCCAGTCCCTTTGTCTTTGGCAGAGATATTCATGATGCCGTTTGCATCGATGTCAAAAGAAACCTCAATTTGCGGCACACCGCGCTGTGCTGGCGGAATGTCGGTGAGTTGGAAACGACCAAGTGTTTTGTTGTCGTTGGCCATTGCGCGCTCTCCTTGCAATACATGGATTTCTACAGATGGCTGGTTGTCGGCAGCTGTAGAGAATACCTCTGATTTTTTGGTTGGAATAGTGGTATTGGCATCGATGAGTTTGGTGAAAACACCTCCCATTGTTTCGATTCCTAATGAAAGTGGAATGACGTCAAGCAATAAGACATCTTTCACTTCACCCGTAAGTACACCACCTTGGATAGCAGCGCCAACAGCAACAACCTCATCTGGATTCACTCCTTTTGAAGGTGCTTTTCCAAAGAAACGCTCTACTGCTTCTTGAATGATCGGAATACGGGTAGAACCACCAACAAGAATGACCTCATCGATATCTGACGGCTGTAGGCCAGCGTTAGAAAGCGCTGAACGGCAAGGCGCGATAGTGCGCTCTACAATGCTTGAGATGAGTTGCTCGAATTTAGCGCGTTGCATGGTGCGCACAAGGTGCTTTGGAATGCCATTTACAGGCATGATATAAGGCAAGTTGATTTCTGTAGATGTAGTAGAAGACAACTCAATTTTAGCTTTTTCAGCAGCTTCTTTCAAACGCTGAAGCGCCATTGGGTCTTGACGCAAGTCAAGGCCTTCTTCTGCTTTGAATTCATCGGCCAACCAAGAAATGATGGCTTCATCGACGTCGTCGCCACCGAGGTGGGTGTCGCCATCTGTAGCTAAAACTTCAAAAACGCCATCGCCCAATTCAAGAACAGAAACGTCGTGGGTTCCTCCACCGAAGTCAAAAACAACGATTTTTTGATCGATGCCTTTTTTGTCTAGGCCGTAAGCAAGTGCAGCGGCAGTTGGCTCGTTGATGATGCGCTTGATGGTAAGACCTGCGATTTCGCCAGCTTCTTTGGTTGCTTGGCGCTGCGCATCGTTAAAGTATGCAGGAACAGTTACAACCGCTTCTGTCACTTCTTGCCCAAGATAGTCTTCTGCTGTTTTCTTCATTTTCTGAAGGATCATGGCAGAGATTTCTTGTGGAGAATACAATCTGTCGTCTATTTTGACGCGCGGCGTATTGTTGTCGCCTTTGACTACTTTATAAGGCATGCGCGACACTTCTTTTGAAGATTCGTCAAAGCTAGAGCCCATGAAACGCTTGATAGACGAGATGGTTTTGGTAGGGTTGGTGATGGCTTGTCTTTTCGCTGGATCACCGACTTTGCGTTCGCCGCCCTCTACAAATGCAACAACTGAAGGCGTGGTGCGTTTTCCTTCTGCATTGGCAATGACAACTGGTTCATTGCCTTCCATGACCGAAACACAAGAGTTAGTTGTTCCGAGGTCGATTCCGATTATTTTTCCCATTTTATTTTTTAATTTTTGATACTTGGATTTGTCAAGTATTGTGCCATCGGATAAAAGCAGCCGTTTTATGACATTTTGATCCACAAAATACTTTTCCAAATGTCTTTTTGTCAGTTTTGCTGACATTGGTAACATAGGTTACCGATTCAAACTGGAAAAGCCCGTAACTTTGGTGTATGTTATTTAGAAAAGGTACAAAAATGTATAGCATTGCCAAGATGAAATGTCCGCAATGCCACGAAGGTCAATTCTTAGTCTCACACCCATACGACCTAAAAAACATTGGAGATGTCAAAACAGAATGCAATGTTTGCCATGTAAGATATGAGCGCGAACCCGGCTTTTATTATGGTGCCATGTACGTCTCTTATGGCTTAGGAGTGGCTTTATTTGTCACTATTTGGGCTTCTTGCAATTTATGGTTTCCATGGTTGGGTGCCTGGAGCCAGATAGGACTAGTAGTATTTTTCACAATTGTACTTTCTCCTTATTTGTTTGCGCTCTCAAAA
>JBIKZM010000259.1:0-2734 GCA_044354735.1 Crocinitomicaceae bacterium | reverse complement strand
ATCAAAGCCAAAGGGAAGGTAGATTTTCAATTGCATTATCAATCTTTTGCAGCGCAAAAAGCGCCAGAAGTCAAGGCTTATTTCAGTATCAAAGATGGCCAACTTACCGAGCCACAATTTGGCGCGCAAATTCAAGCCTTACAGTGTTTAGGAACCTACTCCAATTTACCAACCGATGAGCTTAAAATTGAAAAGTTTGAGTTCAAAAGCCAAGGAGCGCGGTTTGCTGGTCAACTTCAATTGAAGGATTTCTTAATGCCTAAATTGGCGGTGAGGGCCAACGGCAATATTCCTCTGGCATTGGTTCAGGCGCTCTATCCACTTTCGAGTGTGGATCAAGTGCAAGGCCGCGCAAAAGTGCGGGTTCAGGCTCAACTAGTTCAGGATGATCAGCGGAACTGGAAAACACAAACATTGAAAGGTCAGGTTGGCATTCAAGCAGACCATCTGCAACTCACCGACTTCAAAAAGCGTTTTCAGGGCTTAGTTGCCGACATCTCTTTTGACGAGCAAGACCTCCGCATCAATCATTTCAAAGCAACTATTGGCGCCACAGATCTCCATGCACAATTGCATATACCGGATTATTCCGCGCAAGTCAATTCGTCTAAACCACTTCAAATCAGTGGCCATTTAAATGCACAAAGGCTAGATTTTTCAGATTTTGACACCAAAACGACCAGCCAAAAACGCACTTGGATTTTACCCCAAGACATTTCGCTTTCTTTGCCATGTCAAATTGATCAGTTCACCTATGAAGGTAAAGATTTCAGGGAGTTGAGCGGCTCGCTTTCATTGGCTCCCAATCAAATTAGCATCAGTCAATTGCGCTTTAAACATGCGCAAGGTTATTGGAATGGTCAACTTAAATTAACGGAACTTGCGCCTTCTACGTTTGATATAGAAACGAAGGGCTTGGCCAAAAAAGTAGACCTCGGTTATTTATTCAAGGAGTGGCAGAATTTTGACCAAACCATATTGACCGACGAACAACTGTCTGGAAAAGGGAATTTTGAATTTGATGTCCGCACCAAATACGACCTACTGAAGGGGCTAGACGAAGCAAGTTTGCAGGCGCGTATTCATTGCCTCATCGACAATGGCAGGCTTTTACACGCGCCTATATTGCAGGATTTGGCCAATAGCCTCACTTTAGGAAAAGGCAAGGCAATTCTAGGTGCTAAAAACCAAGCTGCGCTGCAACAAAAACTCAAAGATGTGCGCTTTGAGCGGCTAGAAAACACATTTGTCATTGCCAAGCGCCAGCTCAGTTTTGAAAAAATGCACATCGCGTCGTCGGCACTCGACCTAGATTTGGTGGGCAGCCATAGTTTTGAGCACCAAATAGATTATGCTGTTGGTTTGCGTTTGCGCGATCTGTTGGTGCAAGAAGCGCAAACCGAATTTGGAGAAATCTTAGATGATGGCACAGGCATGCGTTTGTTTGTGCGCATCAGTGGTTCGCTCGATGACCCCAAAGTTAGTTGGGACAAAAAAGGTAAGAAAGAAGCTGCGCAACAACAGTTTGAACGCAGCCAGCAAGAGTCTAAAGAGATGCTCAAAACTACTTTTGGGTTTTATCAAAATGATCCGAGTGTGGGCACCTACCAAGAAAAAACAAGCCCACATGAAACCATACAAGTCAAATTCAAAACAAAAGACGACGCGGCAAAAACGCAGGCTGTTCCTCAGGCAACTGCGCCTAAAAATGGAAAATTACAGCAGAAATTAGAGAAGTGGAAACAAGAGCAAGAGCAAACTGGGGTTGCTGTCAAGATCAAAGGATAGACTCAGATGCCTTTGGCTAAAATGCCGGTTGTTGAGTAACCTTCCACAAACGGTATGGTTTGAACACTGCCCCCATAAGATTTGACCAAGTCTGAACCAACAATATAGTCTTTGGCTGCAGGGCTGGTTTGATTGGCGTTGTAGTCTGCGCCTTTCAAGAGGATATCAGGCCGCAAGGTTTCGATGATTTCCAAAGGTGTATTTTGCTCAAAAAACACAATGTTGTCAACGCAACTTAGTGCGGCAAGCACCATTGCTCTTGCCATTTCAGAGTTGATAGGTCTGTTTGGCGCTTTTTCGAGTGCCTTGACCGAAAGATCGGTATTGATGGCCACAATGAGGTGTTTGGCCGTATCTGCTGCTTGCGCAAGATAACTCACATGACCTAAGTGCAAAATATCAAAACAACCGTTGGTAAATGCCACAGACTCGCCCTTCATAGCCCAAACATTTCTTTGGCGTTGGGCTTCTTCCCAACTTAAAATTTTGTTTTGAAGGTTTGTAAGGCGCTGGCTCATGAATTTAAGAGAGCAAGTTAGTTTGTTCGTTCGGAAAAACCAAAGATGGCTTAAAAGTTTTGGCCTCTTCGAAGTCGAGCATAGCGTAGCCTATGATGATGATGATGTCGTTGATGGCTACCTTGCGCGCAGCAGGGCCATTCAGACAGATCATGCCGCTTTGCCGCTCTCCTTTGATGACGTAAGTCTCGAAACGCTCGCCGTTGTTGATATTGACAACCTGAACGCGCTCTCCCTCGATGAGGTTTGCGGCATCCATGAGGTCTTCATCTATGGTGATGCTCCCAATATAATTGAGGTCAGCTTGGGTAACGCGTACCCGATGAATTTTAGATTTGAGGACGTTGATGTACATAACTTATAACGCTTTGTAGCGCGGCAAAATTACATCAAAGAACCGATTCACACAACATATTATCGATCAGTCG
>JBIKZM010000258.1:0-2745 GCA_044354735.1 Crocinitomicaceae bacterium | reverse complement strand
GCAAAGTTGAACGCACGCGCACCACTACTGTAAGAAGGTGTGGTTTGAACAGTGGTGCTCGGGGAGATAGCGACATTAGTGGTTGGCGCCAAACAATATTGGGCAGCCACTTGGTTGTACTGAAGTGTTACGAGGAGTGCTGTGAAGAGCAAGACCGTTAATTTCACTAACAACCGATTCGATGCTGGTTTGAAAAGTAAGGATTTTTTCATAGTTTATAGTTTGATACAATTTTAGCCGAAACATGCAATATGTTTACTACTAGCGGTCTAAATTTATTCACAAACTTTCGGAATCCCTATTCAGTTGAGCAAATGTGCTTATTTAATGAATATATAACATAGTTTATCGAATATTCATATTTACTCATCGATTATTTTACGTAACGCACGGATAAAAAAAGCTTAATTTTGTTGATAACTATGAAACGCATCGGCCTACTCTCTGATACCCACGGTTATTTGGACCCTAAGATCTGGAAATACTTTTCAGATTGCGATGAAATTTGGCATGCCGGAGACATCGGCGACATGGCTACGCTAGAGACACTCGAAAAGTTCAAGCCCTTGCGGGTTGTTTTTGGCAACATCGATAACCATGTCATTCGGAGTGCGACAAAAGAGTTTCTGAGATTCAAGGTAGAAGATGTAACGGTACTCATGACGCATATAGCGGGCAGACCCGGAAAATATGCGCGACCAGCTCTTGAAGAATTGCAAGCGAATGGCGCCCCGCAACTTTTCGTCTGTGGACATTCTCATATTGCACTCGCTCAATTTGATCAGCGCTACAATATGTTATGGCTCAATCCTGGTGCTTGCGGCTACAAGGGCTTTCATCAGGTCAAGACCATTTTTCGCTTTGCGATAACAGGCGCTCAAATTCACGATTTAGAGTGTATTGAACTGGGGCCACGCATCGGTAAAATTACCGAACAGGACGCATAATCTTTTGTTTTTCAGTAATTATACTTATTATTGTAAGGTTCTTCTCTCCTAATTTCGTTTTCAAAAAGCACGAAAATGAAATACATTGTTACCATCGTTCTGTTCGCATTTGTCGCTCCTACTTATGGGCAAATCTGCACCATTGATTACACCCAAACCCAAGTAGGCATCCACCCCGACTCCCTCCCCGACGGCACGGTTGGGCAGCCCTACAACCAAGACCTCACCTTCGTTATGCCCACCGACACCATGGGCTATGACTTCACCAACTTTCATATTTTGTCGGTTGCGCTACCTGTCGGGCTCAGTTGGGCTTGCAACAACAGCAGTTCTAATTGCGATTACAACCCGCAAGTGTCTCCGTATGGTTGCGTCAATATTTCTGGCACTCCCTTACTCGCTGGCACCTACAATGTCGACGTCACCGTCTTAGCCGACCTCACTATACTCTCCGGTTATCCCTTTATTTTTCAACTTCAATTGGAAATTCTGCCCTCGAGCGCTACTATTTCAAACAATGGCTTTACGAGTATTGGGGCGCCAGCCTGTGCTCCGGCTCTAGTACAATTCACCAACAACAACCCAGGCTTATTACAATACTCCTGGAATTTCGGAAACGGAAATCTCTCTTATGCCGAAAACCCAACTGCGCAGTACTATCCCAATCCCGGAACCTACCTCGTCAATTATACGGCCTACGCCAACCTCGACACCACCCAAGTGTACACGCTCAGCAATCTACTGATCACGAGCATGAGCAATTTTGGCGGGGGCTTCCCCTCTTATGAAAATGCCGACGCCTATTTCAAAATTCTAGAAAATGGCACCTTAGTGTATCAATCCACGATCATCGGTGATCAAAACCCACCAGTCCAATGGACACTCAACTACAATTTAAATCCCAACAGCACCTACGTCATCGAAATTTGGGAAGCCGACGACAGCTACGGCGAACCCTATTTTGGCGCCGACGACTACATGGGGAGCCATCCGCTTCATTTCAATGGCTGCAGTGGCTGTGGTGCAGGCACCTCTAATTTCAATTATATCGTCAATCAACAACTTATTTTGCCTACACCGCAGGTGAGCAGCACCGATACCATCGTCATTTACGAACTTCCGCCAGCTCCAGTAATCAGCTATGATTCACTGGCACACACCCTCAGCACTCCAGACCTTGGCTTTGCTTACCAATGGTATTACAATGGCTCACCAGTTGCTGGTGCCACAAGCGCAAGCCATGTCGTGTACCAAAGTGGTTCTTATTGGCTTGTTGCAATCAATCCGAACGGCTGTGTTTCATTTTCAGACACGCTGATTGCCATTTATTGCAATCCTTTTGTGCAAGCGCAACTGATCGAAACAAACGGTACCTTATCTGTTTCAAATATTGCGCAAAACGCCTCCATTAGTTGGTTATTCAACGGGGACACTATTGCTAATCAACAAGAAAACACTTTAATTTCTTCAGCAAATGGGACCTACCAATGTATTGTTACAGATGCTTTTGGATGTTCGGACAGCACCAACATTATCCTCATCGACGTCGGTTTGGCAACAAACCATTTGGAGCAACCTACCATCTATCCGAATCCAGCTAAAGATTTTGTGTCCGTTTCTCTACCAACGCATTGGGTGGGCGCTTTGATAGAATTAAGCGATTTAAAAGGAAAAGTCCTTTATGTTGAAAAAGCTAGCGCACAAGCGCACACCATTCACTTCACTTCTATTCAATCCGGCTTGTATTTCATTAGAATAACGAACCAAACTGACCAATTCCAACACCTGATCTTTGTAG
>JBIKZM010000257.1:0-2756 GCA_044354735.1 Crocinitomicaceae bacterium | reverse complement strand
AATCTTTGGCTGCGTTGGGCAGCCATTTTGCACGACATTGCAAAAGCCCCCACCAAGCGTTTTGATACACAAATTGGCTGGACTTTCCACGGACACGAAGAGCTTGGTGCCAAAATGGTACCCCGCCTGTTTAAACGGATGCGCTTGCCGCTCGACCACCAAATGAGATACGTCCAAAAGTTGGTCAGGCTTCATTTAAGGCCCATAGCCTTGGTAAAGGGCTCCGTGACGGACGCCGCCATCCGCAGACTGCTGCACGAAGCCGGTGACGACATCGAAGACCTCATGCTCTTGTGCAACGCCGATATCACCAGCAAAAATGAATTCAAGGTCAAGCGCTACAAGCAAAATTTTGAACTTGTTACCGAAAAGCTTTTGTTGGTCGAAGAAAAAGACCGCGTTCGCAATTTTCAACCCCCAGTTTCAGGCCAACTCATCATGGATACTTTCCAATTAGGCCCCTGTTCGGCAATTGGCGCGATCAAAACACATATCAAAGATGCTATTCTAGAAGGACACATCGCTAATGAGTATCACGAAGCTTATGCAGAAATGCTGCGTTTTGGCGCAGAACTCGGTTTAAAAGCGGTCGTTGTTGCTCCGAAGCCTGAATAATCCTTACTTTTATCCTAAATCCAACAACATGCCCGGTTTAAAATTTCGCGTATTGCTTGATAGCGACAAAAACGAAGAAGTCTTTAGAGACATCCTCATCGCAAACGATGCTGATTTTGAAACTTTTTACCATTCTATCATGGCGGCATTTGGCTTTAGCGGTGACCAAATGGCCAGTTTTTACGTCTCCAACGACAGTTGGGACAAAGGCCACGAGCTCTCTTTGTTGGATATGACCTACGACGACGACGCCATTGACGAGCCCGCCTCGGTGATGAAACAAGCCAATATTCAAGACTTTCTTACCGAACCAGATCAACGCTTTATTCTGGTATACGACTTCATGCGCATGTGGATTTTCTTAATCGAATTGATTGCCTACGAAAAAGAAGCGCCAGAAAGCCCCGTTATGGCATTAGCGATAGGCAATGCACCGCAAGAGAGCACCAAGTCCATGTTCGACGAAAATCTATTCGGACCCGAAAATCAAATTGCCGATACCGACGAAGAAGAAGACGAATTTGGCTTCCAAGATTTTGACGATGATTACGCAGACGACGACCTCAACGATTACAGCCAATATGAATACTAAGCCCAAAACAGCTACTGGCGACCCAATTGGTCAAGCCATCCAAGACTACGCTACATTCAAGAAGCCCTTTGACATCATCGTCAGCTCAGATCTCTGCGACGACGACATCATTCCTATAGAAGTGCTTTTCCGAAAGGAAGACGAAATGCCCGAACTCGAACAGCGTGCGCTGGACCAATGCAGAGGTGCTGTTCTCGACATCGGTGCCGGAGCCGGGGTGCATGCAATTGCTTTACAAGACCGCGGTCATCAGGTATGTGCGATTGACCTCTCTGCCGGAGCAGTTGCCTACATGAAAGAAAATGGTATCGATGCCAAGCAAATGGATTTTTATGCCCTTCAAAACAAAACGCAATACAACACGGTCTTATCGTTGATGAACGGCTTGGGATTGGCTAAAAATCTTGAAAATCTACCGGCATTTCTTCAAAAAGTGCACGACCTCCTCTTGCCCGGCGGCCGTTTAATTGCCGACTCTACAGATGTAAAATACCTATACGAAGACGAAGATGGCGGCTATTGGATCGACCTCAACTCTGCCTATTACGGCAACTTCAAGTTTCAGATGCACTACAATAAAATAAGCGGCCCTGAATTTGAATGGCTATACGTCGACTACGACACCCTGCATCAGCATGCCGCAGACTGCGGGTTCAAGTGTCGTCGGGCCTACACAACAGAAGAACATTATTTAGCCGTATTAGAAAAAATATGAGGCTGTTATTGATATTTATTGGTTTACTTGGTCTGTTGAGCGCTTGTGGTTATGGCAAGGCAGAAACCAATAACTTTGATGCGCAAATTCAAAAGTACATCACTAAATATCAGCTTGAATTGAAACCTACAGGCAGCGGCCTGTACCTTAAAATAGACTCCTTAGGTACAGGCAGAGCGGTCCAATTACAAGATAGCGTTTGGGTGAGTTACACCCTTAAATTGTTGTCCGGAAAAATTATAGAAGTTCAGGATCAAGCAGTTGGCCTACCACTCATCGGACTCATTAAAGGCTGGCAAGAAGCGCTTTACGGTTTACCTGTTGGCAGCCAATTACAGTGCATCACCCCACCCCAACTCGCTTACGGCCAAAGCGGAACCGATCGCATCGGAAAAGATAAAATCCTCTATTGTAAAATGAAGGTGATTGCTGCCAAATAATTGTTTAATTTTGACTCGCAAAAAAAAATGATATTATGAGCGTATTGGTAAATAAAAACTCCAGAGTAATTGTCCAAGGTTTTACAGGTAGCGAAGGCACCTTTCACGCCACCCAAATGATCGAATTTGGTACAAATGTGGTTGGTGGTGTTACCCCAGGAAAAGGCGGATCAAGCCATCTGGATCGACCAGTTTTCAATACCGTTTCTGACGCTGTTGCGCAAACTCAAGCCGATACCTCCATCATTTTTGTACCCCCTGCATTTGCCGCAGATGCCATTATGGAAGCTGCAGATGCTGGCATCAAAGTCATCGTTTGCATCACTGAAGGCATCCCGATCAACGACATGGTCAAAGCCAAAGAATACATCAAGGCTTTCCAAACAAGACTCAT
>JBIKZM010000256.1:0-2763 GCA_044354735.1 Crocinitomicaceae bacterium | reverse complement strand
TCTGTCGTTACAGACTTCTACCAACCGAGTCCGGAGCGTTTAAGAGACTGGGTATCTACGCCAAGAGCAAATGGTTATGAATCCTTGCATACCACAGTGATGTCGCCGCAGGGCCGCTGGGTGGAGGTGCAAATCCGCAGCAAACGCATGGACGACATCGCCGAACATGGTTTGGCTGCGCACTACAAATACAAAGAGTTAAATACAGAGATCAATAAGTTTGACCGCTGGATTGCCGAAATCCGAGAATTACTAGACAACCCAGACAGCAGTGCTCTGGATTTTGTCAATGATTTCAAGCTCAATCTCTTTAACGACGAAATTTATGTTTTTACACCAAAAGGGGAGTTGCGCGTATTGCCGACAGGCTCTACCATCCTCGACTTTGCCTACGATATCCATACGCACATTGGAAACAAATGTATAGGGGCTAAGGTCAACAACCGTTTGGTACCGCTGAGTTATGAATTGCAAAATGGTGATCAATTAGAAATCCTTACCTCAAGCAAGCAAAAACCCAATGACGAGTGGTTGCGCTTTGTGGTGTCGGCAAAAGCCAAGCAGCGCATCAAGCAAGCACTCAACGAGGCACATAAAGTTGTTGCTGCCGATGGTAAAGAAATTTTGGACCGCAAGTTCAAGCAGTACAATATCCGCAATACACCAGAAAACATCCGTGCTTTAGAAAAGCACTTTCATATCGATACCACGAACAATTTTTATTACAAAATTGCCAAAGGCAAAATTGACCTCTCTCAACTGCGAGAATTCAATGTTGTGGAAGGTCTTATTGTGGTGGAGCGTAAAATCAGGTCCAAGAAAATCAAAGGCTCCGATGAAGACCTCCTCAATGAAGGCATCAACACCGATACCGACACCGTTATTATTGGTGAAGATTTCAAAGGTTTTGATTACACGCTAGCCAAGTGTTGCAGCCCTATTCCCGGCGATTCAGTTTTTGGTTTCATTACCACTTCATCAGGCATTAAAATCCACCGATTCTCTTGCCCTAATGCGGTTCATTTACTTTCTAAATTGGCCTATCGTTGTCTCAAAGCACGTTGGCAAAGTAGTGCACTTGTGGAGCGTGTAGCGGCTATTCGCATCGTAGGAATCGATCAAATGGGTTTGGTCAACCGACTCACTGAAATCATCTCCAAGCAGAACAACATCAATATGAAAAGCATCTCCTTTGAAACCAATGATGGTGTTTTTGAAGGACGCATCAAAGTATTGGTTTACGACACCGCGCAACTCGAGCAGTTAACGACTAAATTTGAACAAGTAGAGGGCGTCAAGAGCGTAACGCGTTGGGATGCCGCCGTAGATTCCGAAGAACTCAGTTAGTGTCTTTGCGCAGTGTTGTTGCGTTTTGCGGCCTGAGTGTTGGGTTCCATTTAAATCCTTTGATGTACTTTTCTTTGGTATCAATTTTACCCATTGGAAAAAATACACCATCTGGCTGGTCAAAATAGGTGATTTCCTTGACCTCTCCTGAGCGCAGCTCCACGACTAATTTTTCTGCAAATAAGCGGTTGAGGCCTTCGCGTTGCATTTCCATGAGTGTATCGTTTAATTTTTTCTCTGAAATAGGATAAAATATTGTCCAGGCTTGGCCCGTTGCATCGACGCGGTTCAATGTGCCCGACGTGTCAAAGTGTGCGATAATTTGTGTTGCTGCCATCTGATTGAACAAGCTATCCGTTGGGAGTGCCAGTAAAATAGTTGCATGTCCATTCAGTTCAACATGTTCTACAATTGAGTCTTTGAAAAAGACCTGTGCAACCTCACCTTTCAATTCTCCTGTTTGAGCCCATAAAATTGGGTGGTAAGACATCTTTAGCACTTGCTCATCGAAAGAAAAACGGGTGCTATCTGCAATACCTTGAAGCTTGGGATGAAGGAAACGAAAATTTTTATCGGCACTTAAAAACTTAGAACGGTTGAGTGAATCTCTTTCCAAAAAAAGGGTGTCAGCATGAAAATAAAGCGTATCCGCTTGGTATTTGAGAAAGCCCAAGCTAGACCCCGTTACATATGCGCCGTGTTTGGTATCGCTGAAAATGGCCTTCTCGCCAAGGAGGGCCAATTGTTGATCGAGGTCTTTGAAATAAACAGCGCCTCGCCCTTCGTAATCATTCAATTTGGTGTTGATCAGCAGGGTGTCACCTTTGATGATGTAGTTTTTTTGGTAAATCTCGGCATGTTTATAAAGTGCGCCTGCCTCCGTTTGAACATTATACCAACCTTTCTGACAATAAATTTGCGTGCTGTCGTTGCGCAGTTGCGTTTGACCGAAGAAAAAGAGTTTTTGTTGCTCGTAGGCAAATTGAAGGGTGTCGGTCTTGACGTCGAGGTCTGCTTTGGTATAATGAACCTTGCCACTGAAAAAAAAGGATCCGTTTGCCGGATAAAAATAACCGCGTTGGCAGGTGATGCGTTCATCGGAAAGCGTAGACTCTATTTTTCCGGAACTTCTGAAAATGGCGCGTCCTTTTTTGGCGTCGTAATCCATAGAGTCGGCCGTCATTTTATAAGCGTTATCGCGGGCTTTGACGTGCCCCCAAAGTTTAGCGTATTTTTCTTGCTCGGCGTAATAAATAGAATCTGCGTAAAGATTGATCCCATTTTTTTGGATATGTACATTGCCGTAAGCACGTACATATTTGGCTTTTTCGTTGTACTGCGCGGAGTCACAATACATGGTATTGCCTTGGTAGGTAAAACTTACGGTGCCGACCAAACGGTGTACACCATTTTGAA
>JBIKZM010000254.1:0-2767 GCA_044354735.1 Crocinitomicaceae bacterium | reverse complement strand
TTTACCGACGTTTTTACTACTCGGCCTTTTGTTTTATGCTTACAAAACTGTGGCTTGGCGTATATTTTTGTTGTCTTGGTTAGGTACAGGTATTTTACTGTGGCTCATTGGCGGCTCAAACGGCGCGGTGCACATTGGCATGAGCGGTGTCATTTACGCACTTGCAGGTTTTCTATTTACCTCTGGCGTTTTGCGTGGCTATTTACCTTTACAGGCACTCTCTTTATTTATCATTTTTCTTTACGGCTCCATGATTTGGGGCGTGTTCCCTACGCAGCCCCGCGTATCTTGGCAGGGGCATCTTTCAGGGCTAATTATGGGCGTTATTCTAGCTTTTGTTTACCGCAAGCAAGGGCCACAGCGGCCAAAATATCAATACGAAATTGAAAAAGAGCTTGGAATAGAACCCCCCGATTTTGAAGGCGACCTTCGCCGAGCCATAGAAGAGGAGCAAGCACCCACAATTATTGTGTACGATTACAAAAAGAACGACTAATTTTAAGGCGTGGAAGAAATCAGAAATAAAGTCAAGGAAAGTAGTTTGGTACAGCTAGACCTCGCCGACTACAAACCCGCCGTTCCGCTAGTTGGTCTTGACCTCACTGAGCAACTTTGGCAAGGCTTGGTCTTGAAAGAAAAGGATTTCCGAGACTGGATCAAAAACCACAACTGGGCCCAATACCAAAGCAAAGCCGTATATATTTTTTGCAGTACCGACGCAATTATCCCAACCTGGGCGTTTATGTTGGTCACATCTGCCTTGCAAAAGGAGAATGTGTATAGCCAAGTTGGTACTGAACGCGAACTTGCCAAAGCGCTTATCCAAGAAGAAATCTGTTCGATTGCTATTGATGAAATTCAAGACCAACGCGTGATCATTAAGGGTTGTGCGGATATCCCAGACCCCGCGTTTGCGATGTCTTATTTGGTGCGCTTCCTCCAACCTTATGTCAAAAGCATTATGTATGGTGAGCCGTGCAGTACGGTGCCAATTTATAAGAAATTATGATCAAAGCATGGCTCCATGCGGCGCGCCTCAGAACGCTACCGCTCTCCGTTTCAGGAATTTTCGTAGGTACTGGTCTTGCGGCGCTTTTGGGGGCTTTTGACGGGCTCATTTTTAGTTTGGCGCTGCTCACCACAATTGGCTTTCAGGTGCTTTCTAATTTTGCCAACGACCTTGGCGATAGCCAAAAAGGCACAGACAATGCACAACGCGTCGGCCCTGCTCGCGCCATACAAAGTGGCCAATTGACTTCCGTTCAAGTCAAGAGAGGCATGTGGATTGTTGGTTTGTTAGCACTAGTCTCAGCCTTACTTTTAATTTACAAAAGTGTTCCAAACCTCAGCAAGCAAGCAATTTTGATCTATGTGATATTAGCCATATTGTGCATCATTGCGGCAGTGACATATACCGTGGGTAAAAACGCATATGGGTACAGAGGCTTAGGAGACATCATGGTTTTCTTGTTTTTTGGATTGGTGAGCGTCATTGGTGTGTTTGGTCTCTACGGCGAAAGTTTTGAGTGGTTGGTTTTGTTTCCAGCAATTAGTATTGGGGCTTGGAGTACTGCGGTTCTGAACCTCAACAACCTGAGAGATGTACAAAACGATGCCCAAATGCAAAAACGAACAATGGTTGTTCAAATTGGCTATGAAAAGGGGAAAATTTACCATGTTTTCTTAGTCGCTACGGGCTTGGCTACTTGGTTTTTCACAGTGTACTTATTGGCTGTTAGTACCTACAATTACTATTTGTTTGTCTCTCTTTTGCCGTCGGTTGGATTGTTTTTACATCTTAAAAAAGTACTAGAAACGCATACGCCTGCCGAACTCGATCCAGAACTAAAAAAAGTCGCGTTATTGACTTTCTTTTCAGCCTTGCTTTTTGCAATTTTACTTAACTTTGCTCCGCATTAAATCAGCACTCATGAACATCCTTGTTTGTATTTCCAAAGCGCCAGACACCACCTCCAAAATTGCCTTTACCAACGGTAACACGCAATTCGACGAAAACGGCGTTCAATATATTGTCAACCCCTACGACGAATGGTATGCCTTGGTGCGCGCCCTTGAGCTCAAAGAAGCGCAAGGCGGAAACGTCACTATCATTACCGTCGGTACAAGCGCCGATGACGCGGTGATGCGCAAAGCTTTGGCCATTGGCGCCGACGACGCCGTTCGCATAGACGCCCCGGCGACAGATGCTTATTTCGTCGCTATGCAAATTGCCGAATACGCCAAAGGCAAAGGTTTTGAGCTCATCTTAACGGGGAAAGAAACCATTGACTACAATGGCGCGCAAGTAGCCGGAATGTTAGCCGAAGCCTTAGACCTGCCCTACATTTCTATCGCTACCAAACTTGATGTAGCGGGTAGCACCATTAGCTGCGAGCGCGAAATCGTCGGTGGCATGCAAGAAGTAGAAGTACAGGCCCCTGCAGTCATTAGCTGTGCTAAAGGTATGGCCGAGCAGCGCATCCCCAACATGCGTGGCATCATGGCAGCGCGCACCAAACCGCTCAACGTAGTGGCTCCGGTAGCGCTAGACGCCCTCACCACCTACAGCACTTACAGCATGCCTGCTGCAAAGTCTTCTGTAAAACTCATCGATCCAAACAACCTCGACGAGCTCGTTGCGCTTTTGCACAACGAAGCCAAAGTCATCTAAGCGCACATACCCATGAATCTCGTATATATCAATTCAGCAAATGGTTTGTCCAAAGCAGCTTTGGAGACCGTCACTTACGCTAAAAAATTAGGCGCT
>JBIKZM010000255.1:0-2767 GCA_044354735.1 Crocinitomicaceae bacterium | reverse complement strand
TGCAGCACTTCTGATGCCTTCAATTTGCAATTCAAAAACACCATTATTCGGATTTGGATACAGCGAAATCATTTGAAAGGTAAGTTCAGATAGGCTTGAACTATTCACAGTTACCTCAATTGTTGTGACGCATCCGTTGTTGTCTTTGACATAGCAAGTGTAGGTGCCGATCGCTAAACTTGCAAAGAAAGAGCCCGAATAATACGTTTGGCCGTCCATAGAATAGGTGTAAGGAGAATTTCCTCCGCTTGCCGCAAGCGCGATAGTGCCGTCGTTGCCATTAGAAACCGTTGTGCTAGCAGTTAAGGTTAAGGCAGTAGGCTCTGTAATGGTGCTGGTGAAATTTTGCTGACAACCATTCGCGTCAATTGCTGTAAGTGTGTAAGCGCCAGCAGGTAAATTTGTAAATACAGGGCTGCTTGTTACAGCTCCGCCGTTGAGCGCGTATGCATAAGGATTTGTCCCGCCCGAAACTTGGCAATTGAGTGAACCGTCGTTTGCGCCATTACAACTGATCATTGTTGGGATCATGCTGACGTTTAAAGGACTCGGCTCCGTCACGATATAGGTAAGGGTAGTGTAGCAGCCGTTGGCATCTATCACCCCAATGGTGTAGGTACCCGCTCCCAAATTATTGAACGTATTGCTCGCTTGGTCGGCGCCATTGTTGATAGAATAGTTGTAAGGTGCACTTCCTCCGGATGGCGTCACCACCAAATTAGCTGTTTGTGAACCAGCACAGGCGATTGTAGATGTCTGAACAATAGCAGCACCTATAGTTGTAGTGGCGGCAATTGTAAAAGTGCCTGAGACCGCGCAACCTTGATTGTCTGTTACGGTGTAATTGTAAGTCCCAGCGCCTAGGTTATTAAAGGTATTGGAGCTTTGTGGCGAAGCGTTATTTACGGAATAAGTGAATGGGCTATTGATACCAGTTGCGAGCAATTGAATTTCACCGTTCGTGGCATTACAACTTGGTTGTTGGGTTACAAGTGCACTAACTATAACAGATGTAGATCCGATTACTGTAATAGCTAAGTTGAATTCGTCGTTGCAAGTATTTTCATCATTTCCACTTCCATTGACGTTAGATAGCAAAAGCTGAAGGGTATTTGTACCCGGTATTAGACCAGAAGCAGTGATGTAAATGGTATCGATTTGTTGATAGCTTCCAAGGCTTGTGCTGGTATAAGTTTGACTCGTTGCGCTAGCGCTGCCAACTTGGGCTGAAATAGAAAATGTATTCACAGGGTTGGCACCTCTATTTTCAACGACAACAGCAATTTGTGTACTCGTACCACAAATGCCACCTGTTTGGGTGGTAAATGCGCTGAGAATGGCTAAATCGAGGCTATCTGGATTCATTTTGAAGGCGGAAACGTTCGTGACGATGTTGTTGTTGGAGTTCATTACTACGCCTGTGTAATAAAAGGTGAGGCCATCGAAGTCGTCTACGCACATGTGGTGGTAGTCGCCCCAGCGGGTATTGGAAGTGCGGGCAGACATACCTTGCTTGATGATCATTTCAGGGAGTGTCATTTGGCCGAGCGGATCACAAGCTTTTCTGCCTGTCATTTGGATAGAAGGGTAGTCTGGGGCGGTGCTGCCTGAGGTAGAATACGCGAGCATAATGTTGCCGTATTTGTCAATATTGATGGCAGGCATCCAGCGGTTGAGGGTGGTGCCAGGGGCATAAGTACCTTCTTGATACAAACTCCAAGCTCCAGTGCTTCCTGTTGGTCGGCGCAGTTCTAACCAGCGCACACCAGCGCGGTTGCTGCCATTGACATCTGTTGCCAAGCAGAGCGCCATGGCTTGGTGGTCATTGAAAACGCGCATGGGTGCTTTGTACATCACGCACTCGCGCAAGGGATCTAGTTTAACGGTGGTACCGGGTTGAGCGATACAAGAAAAACTGGTGAGACCACAAAGGTCAGAATCAATTTCGGTAATCGGAACATCTTGAATTTTGGCCACACTTCCGGTGTTGTTGGTCCAGTTGATGGTCATTTCCCAGATTTCTATCCAGTCGTTGGTGGGGCTGTCTGGCGAGCCATTGCTGTGTCTTTCGTCGTCGCGGTGGCGCACAAAAAGTGGTTTTTGGCCAGTTGGAGCAGCAAAATCGCCTTCGAGATCCACAGGGGTGATGGACTGAAAACCAAAGCCGTTGAGCGTATAACCGATTGCGACGCCGATAAAAGGTGAAGTGGCACCGCTGATGAGTGCACTGAGCTTCATGGCATAAACACGTGGCGGCCCTCCTTCATTGGTAGAGGCGAGCAAGGCGTCTGAGCTTTCAGAAATGCTCCATTTTGGATAATCTGGGAAGTTAGGACACGTAAATTGATAGAAATGGTAGGCGCCTTGCGGATTGCTCGTTTGTGAGACATACACCAATAATTTCTTTTGCGCTTGTGTTGAAAATTGCGTGATGATCCAGCGTTTGGCAGTTTTGTAGTAAAGGATCACAGGGTCTCCTAAGCCAGTCACTGTTGGGCTACTGAGTGAAGCCATGACGAGCGTGCCGCTGATGGCTGCACCCGTTGTTTTGTTGAATATTTTGTATGAACCACCGCTGCCGGCATTGGTTCCTTGAATATATACTGAAGAGTCTGCTTCACCTGAGGGGTCTGGAGGTGAAATGCCATTGCCAATGCCTTGTACTTGCCAGAGTAAGCTGGCAGAGGTGGTTTTCTGTTGGTTGTTTTGGCCGTGCTGTTGCCAAACCCAATCGGGCTGGTGTGCATTGCCACTTAGCTGTAAAGGG
>JBIKZM010000253.1:0-2780 GCA_044354735.1 Crocinitomicaceae bacterium | reverse complement strand
ACGCGCTTTGACTTCAATCAAAACATCAACATGGACATCACAGGCCAAATCGGCTCCATGATGAAAGTGAACATGAAATACAATACCCGCGCCAACTTTGACTTTGAAAATATCTCCAAACTAGAGCGCACTGGTAAGGAAGACGACATCCTCCAAAAAATTGCACTCGGACAAGTCAGTCTTGAATTACCTACCACGCTCATCCCGAGTTCTCAGACCCTTTTTGGATTCAAAACCCAACTCAAATTTGGACGTTCTACTGTAGATTTCATCATTGCACAATCCAAAGGAAAGCGCACAGAAATCAACGTGACGGGCAAGGCACAAGTTCAAAAATTTGAAATCACCGCCGACAACTACGAGGCCAACCGCCACTACTTTCTGAACCTTTACCACCAACAGCACTATGACACCGCCATGGCAACGTTGCCAGTTGTCAATTCCACTACATACATTACCCGCATAGAAGTTTGGGTTACTAACCGCAGCAGCATTATCGAAAACACACGCAATATTGTTGCATTCTCCGATTTAGGAGAAGCAAAAGCCAACAACTGTCAAGGAAATCCTGGTGCTTACTCCTCGCAAGAATTGCCAGATAACCAAGCGAATGGCCTTTATGATTGGGCTGCGGTTCAGCCAATGGTGCGCGGTTTCTCCAATGCCGTTCTGGCCTTGAGTACGCAAGTCAACTCGCCGGGGCCGTTCAACCAAGCTGTCGATTACGAAAAAGTAGAAAACGCGCGCAAGCTCAATGAAAACGAGTTTACCTATAACGCTTTGCTCGGCTATGTATCGCTCAATACAGCCCTCAACAACGACGAAGTATTGGCAATAGCCTACGAATACACCTACAGAGGTGACACCTACCAAGTCGGGGAATTCTCCACAGACGGCACCAACGGGCAAGAAGCACTCATCCTCAAACTCATCAAACCGACCATCACCAATCCAAAGAACAAAATTTGGGACTTGATGATGAAAAACGTCTATTCTATTGGGGCTTACCAAGTAGACCAACTCGGCTTTAAAATTGACGTCTACTACAACAACCGCGAAACATCTGTACTTCAGCCCTTCTTGCCCTTTGATGGTATCGACAAAAAACAGATTGTGACGCTCCTCGACATGGACAAAATCAATCAAAACAACCAACCTTTCTCCGATGGTGTTTTTGACTTTGCTCCCTTCAATGTGGTGGGTAACAAAATTGACAATGGTGGTACCATTAACCGCAAAAACGGCCGGATTTTCTTTACCACGGTTGAGCCTTTTGGCAAAACACTCGCGCAAAAACTCACTGAAGCAGGGGTTCCTGCGTTGTACATCAATCAGTTATCTTATACGGAGCTCTACGACTCTACCAAAACAGCTGCGCAACAAATCCCGAGTAAAAACCGCTTTGTGTTCAAGGGTGAGTTTCAATCTTCTATTTCTTCTGAAATTCCTTTGAATGTCATGAACATACCACCAGGTGCGGTGGTCGTTACTGCTGGTGGCATGCGCTTGATAGAAGGCGTAGACTACACCGTAGATTACGCATTTAGCCGTGTAAAAATCCTCAATACAGGTATCCTCGAATCCAATACACCGATTAAAATTTCGATTGAATCCAACTCCGTATTTGGATTCCAGGCCCGCTCCATGATTGGCGGCCGCTACCAATACCGCATCAATGAAAACTTTAAGGTAGGGGCCACTTGGTTGCGCATGATGGAGCGCCCCGTGACGCAAAAAGTAGATTTCGGCAGCGAGCCCTTCAAAAACAACGTACTGGGCGCCGACTTTGCCTTCCGCGCAAACGTGCCCATGTTGACCAAATTAGTCGATTTATTGCCCGTTATTTCTACAAACACCATGTCGACGCTCTCCATGTCTGGAGAAGTAGCCACTTTGCGTCCGGGCCAACCGCGCGCTATCAACAAAGAAGGCACCTCCTATATCGACGACTTTGAAGCGTCTCAGAGTGCCATTGACCTCAAAAGCATCGCTGCGTGGCGCCTGGCTTCTGTGCCACAAGGTCAGCCTAGCGTATTCCCTGAGGCCGCTAAAAAAGATTTGAGTTCAGGCTACAAGCGCGCCAACCTTTCTTGGTACACCATAGATCCCGTTTTTTACCAAAGCAATCAGCTGACCCCCGCGCACATCAAGCAAGATCCAAGCATGCTTTACGACAGCCGCATGCGCCTGATTCAAATGACGGATATCTTCCCGAATTTGCAATTGCAATACGGCTCTATTTCCAATATCAACGTACTCGATTTGGCCTACTACCCTGCTGAGCGCGGGATGTATAATTATGACACGACCGCAACCGTTGACTCACTCGGGTACTTTACCAACCCAGAAGAAAGATGGGGCGGCATCATGCGCGGCCTCTCTACCAACGACTTCGAGTTGGCCAATATCGAATTTATTCAATTTTGGCTCCTAGATCCCTTTAACCAAGATGCCGAAAACCAAAACCCAAATGCGCCAATGTCTGGCGGTGATCTTTACTTCAATCTCGGCAATATTTCAGAAGATATTTTACCAGACTCGCGCAAGAGTTTTGAGCACGGACTTCCGCCCAACAATGACCCCGTATTGCTAGACAACATTGACACCACACTTTGGTCGCGCATCTCTACCCAACAAGTGGTTGTGAATGCTTTTGCCAATGACCCCGCAGCACGCATCAAGCAAGATGTGGGCCTAGACGGTTGGGACAACCTCTCCGAAAGCCAGAGTTACGCCTCGTTTGTGAGTTGGGTACAAAACAACAACACCCTAAGTGCAGC